>PXDC01000102.1 GCA_003565135.1 Verrucomicrobiota bacterium | reverse complement strand
TTTTCTCTATTTGGTTTTTCATATTGGGCGACATGTTGGCGGATTTTTCCCCACTTGTCGCCCTCATGTTATCTACGAAGGGAGCGCCTTTCGGAATATTTTGTGCGTTTCGCGCAGACGGAGTGAAACGAAGGTGGCGGAGTAATTTCACTGATAAGGGATTAACATGAATGCCACTCGGTTGAGGCGGTGGATCGATGTATCCAGCACGTCATCAAGTTTTCGGAAAACACACCCCACCAGCCTTGCGGCTGGTCTCACCCTCTCAAGACGGGAATGAATTAGAAGACGGGCGGCAGGAGAATCCGAAAACTTGATGCGGGGAAGTATAGCTTAGGCTTCCAGCCTGAGAAAACTCGCTGGAAGCGCGTTCTAGTGTGAGTTCAACCAAGTGGCATTCGGACTAACGTGATGGCAACGGCGTCGAGCGATGTCCGTGGCGGAAGTCAATGCTCCGCGCCTGGCTCGATCGTTTTCGATTTCCCGGCGTCGTCGTCCCTCGGAAGCGAAATACGGACGTGTGAGTGGCCGCGGGACTCGTCCCACACCGCCTCCCAACCGTCGTCGGCACCCTCCATCCGGTTGCCGATACGGAGCTCGAGCTCGGTGTGCCGGCGCGCGGGGTCCGCCACCGTCAAGCGGTCGATTCGGCCGTTTGTTTCCTTAATCATGACCAGTCCCGGCTGGTCGGCCACGATGGTGAGACCGGAGGGAAACTCGATCTCTCCGGGTTCGTGGAAAACGACCTGGTTCTGGCCGAGATCCGGGTGGGCGACCGCCTGGATCGACGGTGTATTGGAAACGACGGATACCCGGGATTTTTCCTCGTAGGCCGCAATGTCGCCGGCGTCGATTCCCGGCACAACGATATAAGCGTAGTCGCCGGCCACCGGTTGTTCTCCATGGTCGATCCAAAGCCCGAATACCTCCCGCTCGACCGTTTCGTCCCGAACCCATGATTGCTCGTTGATATCGCGTTGGTTCCCCGAGGCGACGTCCTGCTTGAGTTGAACCCGGGCGGAGGTGGGGAAAACGTAACCGATGCCGTCGTGCCAGACCCACCGGGGATTGGACAAATCGTGTGTACCCCGCGATACCTCGATAACCTCACCCCCGGGGTTGCCGACAGTCGCCGCCCCTTTCAACGAAACCTGGTTGACGGTCGTGGCCACCGGATGGGCCTCCTCCGACTTGATGCCTGCACCCAGGCAAACGTATTCCTCGTCGAAGAAGAACCACGCCTTCCTGGCTTCGAGCGAGTCGTGGGGACTCTTGAAATCGAAAACCGCCGCTCCGTAAACGCCGTCCGACACGCCGCCGACAAAATCCGTGAGACCGCGTTGGGCGATGGCGTCCGGGGGAGGGAACGACGGTTTTTGCACCACGGTGGTTCCGGGGATTTTGCGCCAGTCATAGGCCACAAACACATCCGCGTATTCCCGCCCGGTTCGGATCATAAAGTTGGAACCGTCGGCGAGGAAGTGATTGCGCAGGCCCTCGCGATTGTAGGGCTGCTCCACATTGTGATTGCGGGAGGAATAAAGGCGCACGGAGGCATAATAGGCCGGTCGGTGGTGGGTGAAATACTCGGAGCTCCAGAAAAATTTATTGAAGGTGAAGGCCGGCTCCCGGCTTCCCTCCCGCACCGCGATCAGCTCCTCGAGCTCATCCGTGCGGTACGAAGAAACCGATGCCAGCATTCTCGGGACGTTGGCGCTGGTCGGGCGCTGCGGGGAATTGCGGGTGATGCCCCGGTTCAGTTGGGCCGGGTCGCGATACCGGCCGTGCGCCATGGATTTGTGGATACCGTCGAGGTAGAAATCGATCAGGAGCTCCAGGGTTTCCCCGGGAAAGGCAAATCGGGTTCCCTTCAGTTTCACCGCGTATTCGGCAAAGGCGACGGCATAGCCGTAACCGTATGTCAGGGTGGAGGTGACCCGGTCACGGCGATGCTGCAAGCTGAGATCGGGCTGCAGGCCCCGACCGGTTCCGATCCTCACCTCGTCCGCCATCGCCGCCACGGCCTCCTCGAAACCTTCCACGTCGTTCTGGAAAAGGGCGCGTTTTCCGACAATGCCGGCGACCTTGATCATATCCCCGCCGGGTCGCGCCCCGAAGCCGTCAAAACTCGCCCGACCGGCGATGCGCGCCCCCTCGGTTCGCTGCTCCTCCGTAAGTTCGGCGTCCATCAGCAGCAACGTATTGAGCAAACGATCCGGTGTGCCCATTTCGTTCCACCACCAGTTATCACAGATGAAATCGTGCTCGATCCAGAAATCGAGGGCGGTGAGGATTGTTTCCGCGAGCTCGGGATCCTGGTAGTAGGAAAAATCCGGCCGGTTGTAGGCCTGGCTCAGGTTCTGCATGTTGCGGAGATGACGACTGTGCTCGAAACCGGTGCGCGATACATCCTCGTAATCGATGCCGGGCCAGCTCCCGTCGTCACGCAGGCTCTCCATGAGCGGCCCGGGATCAAAGCCGGCGGAAAGGTTGTCCTTCAGTTCGGCGAGAAAACGGTCCCTGACGACATCCATGTCCGCCAGGGCGTCGGCGGCATCAGTACGGGCGGTCATGGCGGTTATGGTTGACGACAGGCCGGCGGCCAGAACCAGCAGCGCGGTCAAGGTTGTTTGGTGGCGGCGGATCGTGGGGAATGGCATCTGTTTGGCTCCAAAAAACGGGTGGTGGTCGCCGGTGAACATCGAACCTGACCGGCGGCAGGAGGGGATGTTCCCGCCGGAACGGGATTTAGTCAATGGTGTCTCCCCAGCCCCGGCTCACCCCGTGATTGCATGTCGGCCGGGTTTTCGACAAGTTGGATTTCCAAAAGGAATGCACCAAACCGGCTTCCGCTTAATTAACCCTATAAACAACCATGAACTCCCTGAAATCAACCATCGCCGCTTCCTGTCTCGCCGCAAGTCACGTCCTGCTCGCTGTCTCCGCCGAAGGAAAGGAGACACGGACTGTGGGGGCAACGGCGAAGGAAGACCGGATCGTCGTCTACATCGATGGCGACCCGTTTACGACTTACACGTTCGGCGAGGAGCACAAATACCCGTTCCTTTATCCCGTGAACGGCCCGGCTACCGGCAAGAGCGTAACGGCCTGGGACCAGGGGCCGTATCCCCATCACAGTTCCCTTTACATCAGTCTGGACTGGGTGCGTTCGGAGGGCGTGGAGCGGGGCAACTACTGGCAGCCGCGACACGAGCTGGAAACGGGCCGGGTTGTTTCCACCGAACCCCGCATCATCGAGGCCACGGGCCGGAAAGTGGTCCTGCGGGATACGTGCGATTGGGTCGTGCCGGCAACGGGCGTTCACCAGTTGCGGGATACGCGGACCATAACCATCACCGCACCATCGTCCGAAATCCGCATCCTCGATTTCGAATTTCAGTTCGAAACCCTGCAGGAACTGCACGTCGGGCCCACCGGACATTCTTTTTTCAGCGCCCGCATGCGGCCGGAACTCGCCGTGGGCGACCCGAACCGGGGTCCGGACGTCGCCCATCTCGGGACGGGAACGATCGTCGACGCGGACGGCAACCGCAACGAATCCGGCACCTTCCGCCAAAACGCCGCCTGGTGCGCCTACTACGGTGAACATCACGGGGAAACGGAAGGCCTCGCCGTCGTGCAGCACCCGGGAAACCCCGGCTATCCCGCTCCCTGGTTTACCCGTGATTACGGTTTCCTTTCCCCCACGCGGTTCGCTTTTGGCGACGAACCGCGGCACCTCCCGGCCGGCACCACCTTTACCGAGCGCTACCGTGTGGTGGTCTTCGCCGGCGATCACGAACACGCCGACGTGGACCGGTGGGCGGCGGATTTTATAAACGGGGACTGATCACCGCCGGGGGCCCGATTATTCGGCTTTCACCGCACGAAAGCCGGTCGGGATTAATGCTTGCGGCCGGTCGCGGCGGGTCGCTATTTTCAGGGTCACTGTTGCATACGGGGGAATATCCGGGCGGGGCCGCCCGGCTTCCGTCGACCCTCGCCCAAGCTTTTTACTTCTACCATCCAGGCTAATGAATATCCTCACCCCGAATTTTCACCAATCGGCGATCCTGCCGGCCGCTGCCCTGGCCGTGGCCACGCTTTTCCCCTTTGCCGCGCCAAGTTCCGCGTACGGTTCGGATAAGGCGGAACCGGTCCGGGCGCTCCTCATCACCGGCGGCGGTTGGCACGATTACGAATCCCAGAAAGTCATCCTTACCGAAGGCATTGCCGCCCGCGCCAATGTCGAGTGGACGGTGGTGGCCGAGGGGATGGAGGGCGATACCGGCGAACGCAGCCGTCACAAAGTCGGCCTCCAACAGGAAGCGGGCTGGGGAGAGGACTTTGATGTCGTTGTCTACAACATCTGTTTCAGCAACGTGACGGACGTGTCGTTTATCGAGGGCATCGCACGCGAACACGAAGCGGGGCTGCCCGCGGTCATGCTCCACTGCGCCTTTCACAGTTACCGGCGGGCGGAGACTCAGGCCTGGCGCGAGCTTCTCGGCGTCGTCTCGAACCGTCACGAGGCCCACCGTCCCTTCACCGTGGAAAACCTCGCCCCCGAGCATCCGGTGATGAAGCCGTTTCCCGAGACCTGGGACACGCCGCGGGGGGAGCTGTATATGATCGAAGAAGTGCTCGAGGGCGTAACGCCACTGGCCCGTGCCTACGGCGTGGATACGGAAGCCTATCACACCACCGTCTGGGTCCACCAGTACGGCGAGGGCCGGGTGTTCGGGACCACCATCGGCCACCACAACGAAACCATGGCCGCCGGCGAGTACCTGGACCTGGTCACCCGAGGGCTTTTGTGGACGGTGGGGGGACTGACGGACGACGGCACGCCCGCGCCGGGTTTTGAAGCCGCCGCGGACGACGGGGATCGTAAGCGGCTGGTCCTGGTGGCGGGAGGACCCAGCCACGGACGCGGCACCCACGAGCACAACGCGGGCATCCGCCTGTTCTCTGATTGCCTGGAAGAGCTTTCCGGTCTCGAGGTCGTCGCCCATTACAACGGCTGGCCGGAGGAGCCCGGCGCCTTTGACGGCGCCGACGGCATCGTCCTCTACATGGACGGCGGCGCACGCCACCCGGCCATCCAGGGCGACCGGCTCGAAAAGCTGGAAGCGCTCATGGATCGCGGCGTCGGGTTGGCTCTCTTTCACTACGCCGTCGAGGTGCCCGCGGGTCGCGGCGGCGCGCAGTTTCTCGACTGGGTCGGGGGCCACTACGAGACCTACTATTCGGTGAACCCCATATGGGAGGCCGAGTTCGAATCACTCCCCGAACACCCCATCACCCGCGGCGTCGAGCCGTTTTCCATCCGCGATGAGTGGTACTTCAACATTCGCTTTCGCCCGGACCGCGAGGGGATCGTACCCATCCTCCAGGCTGTCCCCTCCGACGAAACCCGCGACGGCCCCTACGTGAATCCGCCCGGACCTTACGAGCACATCGTTGACGCCAAGGGGGAAATCGCCACCACCGCCTGGGCGGTGGAGCGCGAGGACGGCGGGCGCGGATTCGGGTTTACCGGCGGCCATTTTCACGAGAACTGGGGGGATCCGAATTTCCGGCGCATCGCCCTCAACGCCCTGGTTTGGATCGCCGGAGCCGAAGTTCCCGAGGGCGGGGTCGACTGCGAGGTTAACGAGGAGTACCTGGAAGCGCATTTGGATTGATGAAACCGGCATGTTTTAAGAGAAATTTTGTTGCCCTGCGAATGCCGTCCCTGGCCGCCGCCGGGGCGGCGTTGTTTATCGCGCCGGCCTATGCGGGCGGGATCGACGAAGAGAAAATGGAACTCGTCCGCGAGATCCACGCCCGGATCGTCGCCACCCACGAAGCCGCCACCGACGAGGCGATGGAGGCCTACTCCGGGGAGATCGGAAAGGGAGATGTCGCGTACGGCATGGTGCCGGTGCCGGGCGGGGAGTTTGTCCTGGGAAGCCCGGAGGACGAGGCGGGGCGCCGCGACGACGAAGGCCCGCGGCGTCCGGTAACTGTTTCGTCGTTCTGGATGGGGGAGCACCCGGTGACCTGGAACGAGTTCGAGCTTTTTATGTATCCCGACCGGTATGACGGGACGGACGACCAGACGGTCGACGCGGTGTCGCGTCCGACCCCGCCCTACGTGGACATGACTTTCGGCATGGGTCGCGACGGTTACCCGGCGATCAGCATGACCCACCAGGCGGCCGCTCGGTACTGCCAGTGGCTCAGCGCCCGGACCGGACGGTTTTACCGCTTGCCCACCGAGGCGGAATGGGAGTACGCCGCGCGGGCCGGAACCGATACCCCGTACGTCTTCGGCGACGACCCCGGAGACCTTGATGATTTTGCCTGGTACGCCGGGAACAGCGAGTACTCGACCCAGCCGGTCGGACATAAAGCGCCCAACCCCTGGGGGCTTTACGACATGCACGGAAACGTCTGGGAATGGACCCTCGACCGGTATGACCCGGAGGGTTATGTCCACCTGGACGAGGACCACAACCGCGATCCCTGGGCGAAGCCCGATGCCGAGTACCCGCGGGTGGTCCGGGGCGGGTCCTGGTCGGACCCGGCCGACCGCCTACGCAGCGCCGCCCGGCGCGCCTCCAGTCCCGATTGGAAAATGCTCGATCCCCAACTCCCCCAGAGCGTCTGGTACCACACCAACGCCCACTGGCTCGGCTTCCGCATCGTGCGGCCGCTGGAAATCCCCACACCCGAGGAAATGTATGAATACTGGAACCGGTAAACCCTCGCCGGTCTCCCGGCGCGACTTCCTGAAATCCACCTCCGCCGCCCTGGCCGGCGGGATGCTGCTCGGCCGCGTACCCGCCGCGGCCGGGGACGCCTCCGGCGAGACGGCCGGCGATCCCACATTGCGGGTGGCGGTGATCGGCTGCGGCGGCCGCGGAACCGGGGCCGCCGCCCAGGCCATGAACACCGGGCGGGACGTCAAAGTGGTGGCGATGGCCGAGTCCTTCCGCGACCGCCTGGAGGCCAGCCTGGAGCGTTTGCAAGCGGCACACCCCGACCAGGTCGACGTGCCGCCGGAACACCGGTTTGTCGGCTTCGACGCCTACCGGGATGCCATCGCCCTGGCCGACGTCGTCATCCTCGCCACCCCGCCGGGTTTCCGTCCGGCCCATTTCGAGGCCGCCATCGCCGCCGGCAAACACGTGTTTATGGAAAAACCGGTCGCCGTGGATGCTCCCGGCGTGCGGCGCGTGCTCGCGGCGGGGGAGCGGGCCAAAGAAAAGGGCCTCAAGGTCGGGGTTGGTTTCCAGCGCCGCCACCAGCCCGGCTACCTCGAAACCATCGCCCGCCTGCAAGACGGCGCCATCGGGGACCTGGTCAGCATGCGGGCCTACTGGAACAGCGCCGGGGTCTGGGTGCGGCCCCGGCAACCGGAATGGACCGAAATGGAGTACCAGATGCGAAACTGGTTTTACTTCAATTGGCTCTGCGGCGATCACATCGTCGAACAGCACGTCCACAACATCGATGTCGTCAATTGGGTCAAGGACGCGTTTCCCGTAGCCGCGCAGGGGCAGGGGGGACGGCGGTTCCGCACCGGGAAGGACCACGGCGAGATCTTCGATCACCACTTCGTCGAATTCGAGTACGCCGACGGCTCCCGCCTCTTCAGCCAGTGCCGCCACCAGCCGGGCTGGGCGACGGTCTCCGAATACGCCCAGGGCACCCGCGGCACGGCGGAGATCCACCGGTACGTGATCGCCGGCGAGCGCTCCTGGCGGTTCGACGGCGAGGACCGCAACCCGTATCAGGCCGAGCAGGACGCCCTGTTCGACGCCATCCGTAACAACAAAGCCTTCAACGAGGTCGAGTACTCGGCCAAGAGCACCCTGGCCGCGATCCTCGGACGGATGTGCACCTACTCGAACGAACGGCTCACCTGGGACCGGGCCTTTGCGTCGGATCTGGACATCGGTCCCTCCAAACTCGGTTGGGAGCTTCCCCCCCCGACGCTCCCGGACGAGGAGGGACGGTATCCGATCCCGGTTCCCGGGGAGACGAGGGTGGTGTGAATTTTGGATTGCGGATTTTGGATTTGCGAGTGGCTCGCTCCGCGAGCGGAAGGGATTGAATGTTAACTGCACTATCTTTCTATGAGCCGTTCGGCGAGGAGCGGAAGCTTTGCCGGAGACGATCGCTCGCATCCTTTTTTTAGTCCCTTATTAATGAAATCTTGCAGGAAACGCACAAAATATTCCGAAAGATGCTCGGTTCGTAGCGCGCCGCTTCAGCCAGCGCAGTACTGTGGGCGCTGGCTGAAGCGGCGCGCTACGATATGGAATCGACTCCGCCGGGTTGGGTAATTTTGCAAGAAGTGCCGGACCTAAATCCTAAATCCAAAACCCATGAAAAATATCACCGACCCCATCACCCGACGCGCGATGCTGAAACGCGCGGCGGGTCTCGTCGCCGCGGGAGCGGCCGCCTTACCCGCAATCGCGCGAGCCGGCGACGGTTCCCGGACGGCGGCCGTGCGCCACGGCCGCATCCGCCAATCGATCGTGCACTGGTGTTTTTCCATGGCCGGCGAGCACTGGAGCCTGGAGCAAACCTGCCGGGCGGCCGTCGACTTGGGCGTGGACAGCGTCGAGTTGCTTACGCCCGACGAACTTCCCGCGCTGGAGGCGTACGGGTTGACCTGTGCCATCGGACAGATCGACATGAGTCCCGATCCGCCTTTCCTGCGCGGGTTTAACAACCCGGCCTTTTGGCCCGAACTGACCGAGATCACCCGGAAAACCATCGACGCGGCCGAAGCCCACGGGGTCCCGAGCGTCATCTGTTTTACGGGATTCAGCGCGGTCGATCCGCATGATCCGTCGAGCCGCGAGATGGATCCCGAAGAGGGCGCCGCCCATTGCGTCGAGGGCCTCAAGAAGGTGGTCGGTTACGCCGAGGATAAGGGGGTGACCCTTTGTCTGGAAAATCTGAATACCCGGGACGACAGTCATCCCATGAAGGGCCATCCCGGCTACCAGGGCGACCGGGTCGATTACTGCGTCGACATCATCAAGCGCGTGGGTTCGCCGCGATTGAAACTGCTCTTCGATATCTACCACGCCCAGATCATGGAGGGCGACATCATTCGCCGCATCCGCGACCACCGGGACTCCATCGGGCACGTGCACACTGCGGGCAACCCGGGGCGCCACGAGCTCGACGACACCCAGGAACTGAACTACCGGCCGATGATGGAGGCGTTGCTGGAGGTCGGGTACACCGGTTACGTCGGCCAGGAGTTCCTGCCGACCCGCGATCCGTACCAGGGACTCCACGAGGCCATCACGCTTTGCGACGTTTGAAGTTGGGCGCATGAAAGCGTTCGTTTGCTCGCTTCTCTCCCTGTCCCTGTTCGCGGCGGCGCCGCTCGCCGGCGAGGCCGGCCTGGAGCGGTTCCGTTTCACCGAGCCGCAAATGGGGACGCGGGTGACCATTACCGTGTACGCGCCCGGGGAAAGGGACGCCCGGGCGGGCGCGGACCGGGCGTTTTCGCGTATCCGGGAGTTGAATGCGGTCTTGAGCGACTACGACGACCAGAGCGAGCTAATGCGCCTCTCCCGCCAGCCGCCGGGGATCCCGGTTCCGGCCGGGGACGACCTCCTGGCGGTACTCGCGCGGGCTGAAGCGGTTTCCGCGATGACCGGCGGTGCGTTCGATATCACCGTTGGTCCCCTGGTGCACCTCTGGCGCGAAACGCGGGCTTCCGGGACCCTGCCGGACCCGGAGGCCCTCGAAAGGGCGCGGAAGGC
>PXDC01000225.1 GCA_003565135.1 Verrucomicrobiota bacterium | reverse complement strand
GGAGAATGAACATCAGTTCCTTCGACCCGGGGGCGATCAACACGTCGTCGGCCCGCCGGTCGATGCCGTGGACCCGCCGGTGGTAGTCGGCCACTTCCTGGCGGAGCGGTTCCAGTCCGGCCACCGGAAGGTAATCTTTCTGGTGGGCGTTGGCCGCGAGGGCCTGACGGACGCATTCGGGAACGGGAAACGGGGATTGTCCGAGCCCGAGCCGAAGGATCCGTTTTCCCTCCCGCTGCAGCCGGGCGCTGCGTTCGTTGATGGCCAGGGTGGCCGAAGGGCTAAGGGCCCGGGCGCGCGGGTCGATCGGGCAGGGACTGTCGGGGAGGATCGGACCGTGGGCCGCGGGGGTGCTCATAGGGATCGACGGGAGTGGCTTTGGGTTTGACGTGTGGATTCTTTCGTCGAGCGGATAATGCCGGTGGCCCGGCGTCGGAAAAGGATGTTGTCCCGGCCCTCCCGGCCGGTGCAATCTTAAAGGGGAGCCGGGAAAGGGTCGCCGGGCATCCGCCCGGGAGCCCAACGATCGAACTCTTGCCTATGAATAACGAAACGATTTGGATTGTCGGGGCCAAGCGAACGGTGCAGGGAAAGCTCCTGGGCGGGCTTGCCGGTTACTCCGCCGTTGAGTTGGCGGTGGGCGCGGGCCGGGCCGCGTTGAACGGACTCGACCGGGACACGGTCGATCTCGCGGTCGTCGGGAATGTTCTGAGCGCCGGGTCCGGGATGAATGTGGCCCGGCAGATCGGGGTAAAACTCGGCCTGGGGCTGGAGACGCCGGCGTTTACCGTGAATATGATGTGCGCCTCCGGATTGCAGGCAATCGCTCTCGGCGCCCAGGCGATCCGTACGGGCGAGGCCGAAACGGTGCTTTGCGGCGGAACCGAATCCATGTCGAATGCCCCCTACCTGCTGGAACGCGCCCGGGGCGGTTACCAGCTCGGTCACGGCAAACTGGTCGATTCCGTGCTTCGCGACGGACTGGTGGACAGCTTCGACGGTGAGCACATGGGGATGACCGCGGAACGGCTGGCCGAACACTACGGTTTGACCCGGGAGGAACAGGATAACTACGCCGCCGCAAGTCAGCGGCGGTATGCCGCCGCCCGCGAGCGTTCCGGGTTTGAGGACGAGGTGGTGCCGGTGGGAGAGGTCCGGTTCGACGAGCACCCGCGGCCCGGCACCACGGCGGAGGATCTGGCCCGGCTCAAGCCTGTGTTCAAGGAGACCGGAACGGTCACCGCCGGCAACGCGTCGGGCGTGAACGACGGTGCCGCCATGCTCGTCCTTTGTCGCGAAGCAACCGGACGGGCCAACGGCTGGGAACCGATGGCGCGGGTGGTTGCGTGGACCGTGCTCGGATGCGATCCGTCCATGATGGGCCTGGGGCCGGCCTACGCCATCCGTCGTTTGCTGGATAAAACCGGTTGCGCGATCGGGGAATTTGATACGGTTGAGCTCAATGAGGCTTTCGCCGGGCAAACCCTGGCCTGCCTCCGGGAACTCGGGTTGAGTCCGGACGACGAACGGGTCAATCCGGACGGCGGGGCCATCGCCCTGGGGCACCCGATCGGCGCCAGCGGTGCCCGCCTGGCCACCCACCTGGCCTGCCGGATCGCCCGCGGGGATACGGGCAAGGGAATCGCCAGCCTGTGTGTGGGCGGCGGCATGGGCATGGCCATGATCCTGGAGAAGGCGGTCGGTTAGTTTTTTCGCATACCCGGATGGAACCGAATAAAAGGGCACTACCGTGACGGGACTTCTGGTTCCAGGTCTGGTTCGTTTCGTGTGGACGGCAATCCGGCTGGCGGCGGCGTTTGCCGCGGTCAGCCTTTTTCTTTTTCTCGCCATCCGCGCGTTGCCGGGCGATCCGGTGGCGCTTCGGTTGAAGAATCCGAGCCCGGCCCAGGTCGCGGCTGAACGGGAACGCCTCGGGTTGGACCGGTCGGCGGCCGTGCAGTATGTCCGATACCTCGGCCACTTTGTTTCGGGTGACTGGGGGGAAAGCGTGCGCACCGGTGCGCCGGTGGTGCGCGACGTGCGACAGTTTCTCCCCGCTACACTCGAATTGGCCCTGACCGCGCTTGTGCTCGGTGTGACGGGCGGTGTCGTGCTCGGTTTGCTCGCTGAAGCCGCGCGGGCCGCGTGGCTTAAACGGACGGTGTTTGCGCTGGGAATGGTCGGGTTGACCGTACCCATTTTCTGGATTGGTTTTCTGTTTCTCCTGGCGGGAAGTTTATGGCTGGGGTGGTTTCCCCCGGGCGGGCGCGCCGGTCCCGGGATCGAGGCGCCCGCCGGAACCGGTTTCCTCGTGCCCGACCTCCTGCTGGCGGGCCGGTGGGGCGACGCCGGCAACGCGTTGCGGCACCTTCTCCTGCCGTCCTTTTGCCTGTCCCTGCTCCCGGCGGCCCAGGTTTGCACGACATTGCGGGCCCGACTCCAGGATCCGCGGGTGGGCGCTCTGTTGACCGCGCTGCGCGCCCGCGGATTATCCCCCGCAGCCATCTGGTTGCGCCATGTGCTTAAACTTTCGGCGGGGCCGGTGGTGACCGTGGCCGGGACGAATTTCGGCATCCTGCTGGGGGGGGCGGTCCTGACCGAAACGGTGTTTTCGTGGCCGGGAATGGGCCGGTACCTGGTCGGGGCGGTGCTGGAGCGGGATATTTACGTGGTCCAGAACGCGCTCCTCCTGGTGATCATGATGGTGCTGACGATTGTTTATACCAGCGACCAACTGGCCGGATGGCTCCGCCAACCGGCGGGGAGCGCCGGCCGTGAACGTGACCGGGGAGGTGCGGGTTGAAAAACAAGTTCGATATCCTGGTGCTTATTGTCCTTCTCCTGGCAGCGGCGGGATGGGTGTACACGCCCCACGATCCGATGGAACAGGCCTTTCTGGACGACCGGTTGAGCGGACCGGGCGCGGAAAACTGGCTCGGCGTCGACGGCCTGGGGCGTGATTTCGCCAGCCGCGTCTGGCGCGGCGCGGCCAATACGGTGGGAATGGCGGCCGCCGCCACGGTATTGTGCCTGCTGGTCGCCCTGGCGCTCCTGGCGCTCGAGCAGGGTGGACCCGGTTGGGTGCGCCCGGGGGTGCGCGGGCTGGTGGCGGCCTGGATCGGAATCCCGGTCTTGTTTGTCGGGCTCCTCCTGCTGGTGTTCCTGCACCCCTCCGTGCCGACGCTGGTTCTGGCGGCGTCACTCGGAAGCGCACCTCTCGCTTTTCGACAATGTCGCGCCCTCTGGCTGGAGCAGCGCCACCGTCTCTACGTCACCGCCAGCATTACGCTGGGGGCGTCGCGCGGGCACTTGCTGCGGCGTACCCTCTGGCCCAATTTGCGCATAGACTTCCGGGCGCTGGCCAAACTTGTCTTTGCCCTGTGTGTGCTCGAACTCAGCGGGCTGGCGTTTCTCGGCCTTATCGGAGACCCCGATTTTCCCGAACTGGGATCCCTCCTGCGGCAGAACCAGACCTACCTTTTCCGCCAGGCGTCGCTCGTGGTGTGGCCCGGGTTGGTGTTGTTTGTCATTCTGCTGTTGATACAGCTGTCGAATATTCGGAACTCCGGGACGCGGATCGGTTAGAACCCGTCGGGAGTGCCCGCTCCAGCCGATCGGGGACATCCGTCCGGGCGGCATTTATCGTTTTCCGAGCGCGGGCCACGGGGGGAGCACGCTTCCCGGTCGACTTAGGGAAGGCGGCCACTCTGGGCTTGTCCTCGACACGCGGACATGGTCATTATGGCGGGGAATCCGGGCGGAACGGGAGCAATCAGATTATGGGTGGTGACAGCAGCAACGGCGGAACCCTGGCCCTCGTCCTCAGTGGCGGGGGAGCCCGCAATGCCTACCACGCCGGGTTTCTGGCGGAAGTGGCGCGGCGTCATCCCGAAGTGTCCTTCGACATTCTGACCGGCGCTTCCGCCGGGGCCATCAACCTGGCTCACCTCGCGGCCAGTCCGAAGCCGTTTCCCGAGGCCCTGGAGGATCTCGTGGGCATCTGGTCGCGCATCGAAGTGGACGACGTGTTCAATGTCAGCCCGGCTTCGCTGGCCGGCCATGTCGGCCGGTGGGGTCTGGGCTTGCTTTCCGGACGGGTCGGGCAGGCGGCCGGTTTGCGGGGCATGGTGGATACCGAGCCGCTGCGCAGGCTCCTCCACCGGGAGTTGCGAACCGACGGCGGGGCGGTGGAAGGCATTCGCGAGAATATTGAGCGGGGGAGGCTTCGGGCGATCGCCGTGGCCGCCACCAGCTACACCACCGGCCGCACGGTGACCTTTGTCCAGGGGCAGGATATCGACAACTGGGAACGGGCGAACCGACACAGTATGGAGGTGGAGATCGGGGTCGAACACATCATGGCCTCAACCTCGCTTCCCTTCTTTTTTCCCGCCGTCCGGGTGGGCGATGCCTGGTACGGCGACGGCGGTATCCGCATGAACGCGCCGCTGGCGCCCGCAGTGCATCTCGGCGCGGACCGTATCCTGGCGATTTCAACCCGGTTTCCCCGCTCCGCGGCGGAGGCGGAACAAAACCGTTCGCCGGGTTACCCGCCTCCCGCCCAGATTCTGAGCACCCTGTTCGACGCGGTTTTTCTGGATATGTTCGACTACGACGCGCACCAGCTGGAACGCATCAACCGGCTGCTGTACGATTTGCCGAAAGCCTTGCGCGGGTCCCTGCGACCGGTCCGGCTCCTGCTCATCCGGCCCTCGCGGGATCTCGGGCGGCTGGCGGGCGATTATGAGCGGCAGTTGCCGCGCGCCTTTCGCTTTCTCGCCCGCGGCCTCGGAACGCGGGAAACCCGGAACAGCGACGCCCTCAGCATTATCTCTTTCCAGCACGATTACCTGGCTAAAATCATGGAGATCGGACGGGCCGATGCCGCCGCCAACGAGGAGGCGTTGGCCGAATTCCTCCAAGGCGGGAGGGGCGCGTTGTGAGCCGGAAAGTGGCCCCGGTGCTGGTCTGGTTCCGTCTCGATTTGCGCCTGGACGATAATCCGGCGCTGCAGCGGGCGCTGCAAAGCGGCAAACCCGTCATTCCGGTCTACGTCCGTTCGCCGGAGGACGAGAAACCGTGGGCCGCCGGAGCGGCGTCGAATTGGTGGCTGCACCATTCGTTGCGCCGGCTCGACGGCCGTTTGCGCGAGCGCGGCCTGCGTTTGGTCCGGCGTTCCGGCCCCGCCGAATCGGTCATCGGCGGCCTGGTGGATGAAACGGGGGCGGATTCAGTGTATTGGAATCGACGATACGAACCGGCGCTGGTGGGCCGGGACGCCCGTATCAAAAAGGCCCTTCAGGCGCGGGGAATCGACATTAAGAGCCACAACGGACTCCTCCTTTTCGAGCCGCATGCGGTGAAAAACAAATCCGGTCGTCCGTTTCAGGTGTTTACACCTTTCTGGAAGCATTGCTGTCAACGGGAGACGACGGCGCCGGTGTCGCCGCCCCGCGGGCGGTGGACCGCTCCGGTTGAGTGGCCGCGGTCGGAGAATGTCGACGACTGGGCTTTGCTGCCGGAGATCGATTGGGCGGCGGCGTTCCCGGCGGTGTGGCTTCCCGGGGAAGAGGGGGCGCGGCAACGACTCGAGGCCTTTCTTGACGGGCCGGTCCGGGAGTACGGAAACGGCCGGAATTTTCCCGGGCGCGAGGGAGTGTCCCGCCTTTCGCCGCACCTTCACTTCGGCGAAATCAGTGCGCGGCGGGTCCGGTCCGCCGTCCTGGAAAGCGGGGCGGCTGAACGTTCGAAGGCGGCGCGCCAGAGCGTGGATTCGTTTCTGGGCGAAATCGGATGGCGGGAATTCGCCCACCACCTTTTGTATCATTTTCCCGATACTACCGACAAGCCGCTCAAAGGTGAATTCACGCGGTTTCCGTGGCGAAACGACCGCAGGGCCCTGCGGGCCTGGCGGAAGGGCCGCACCGGCTACCCGTTTGTCGATGCCGGCATGCGCCAGCTCTGGCGCACGGGTTGGCTTCACAACCGGGCGCGCATGGTGGTGGGATCGTTCCTGGTCAAGGATCTGCTCATCGCCTGGCAGGAGGGCGCCCGCTGGTTCTGGGATACCCTGGTCGACGCCGACCTGGCGAGCAATACCCTCGGGTGGCAGTGGGTGGGCGGATGCGGCGCGGATGCGGCCCCGTATTTCCGGGTGTTCAATCCCGTGCTGCAGGGTCGGAAGTTCGACCCCCGGGGCGACTACGTGCGGGAGTGGGTTCCGGAACTGGCAAAGGTCCCGGACAAATGGATTCACGGTCCCTGGGAGGCCCCGGCCGGGGTGCTGGCGGATGCCGGCGTGGCCCTGGGGAAAGACTACCCGCATCCCATCGTCGATCACAAGAGCGCGCGTCAGCGTGCGCTGCGGGCGTACCAGCGGTTGAAAGGCGGTTAGTCCCTTATTCGTGACAAATCTTGTTCGAAACACACAAAGTATACCGAAAGGTGTCCGCGGCGGTTTGACTCCTTTCCGGGCGAGCGGTTATACTGGGAAATGGCGTTATCGAATGAATCGGAAGTGACCCGCGGGGACGTCCTTTTGACGGGAGCGTCCGGTCTGGTTGGGTCGGCCCTGGGACCGTACCTGGCGGAGAACGGGTACGGCATCCGCGTGCTCACCCGTGATCGCGCCGCGGCCGGCGGAAAGGCGGTCTTTTGGGATCCGGCGGACGACGAGATCGATGCCGCCGGACTGGAGGGGTTGGCGGGGGTTGTTCACCTCGCCGGTGAAAACATCGCCTCCGGCAAGTGGACCCGGGCGAAGAAGGAGAGGATCCGCGAGAGCCGGGTGCGGGGGACCGGACTGCTGGCCCGGACGATCGCCGGGCTCGAGCGGAAACCCGCGGTGCTCGTTTCGGCCTCGGGGGTCAATTATTACGGCGATCGGGGAGAGGCGTCCGTGGCCGAGGACGAACCGGCGGGAGAGGGATTCCTGGCCGGCGTCTGCCGGGACTGGGAGGCCGCGACCGAACCGGCGCACGCGGCGGGTGTTCGGGTGGTTTGTTTGAGGACCGGACCGGTGCTTTCTCCGGACGGGGGAATGCTGAAAAAAATGCTGCCCCCGTTTCGCGCCGGAGCCGGGGGGCGCGTCGGCAGCGGTCGTCAGTACCTGAGCTGGATCGCTCTCGAAGATCTGGTGGGGGTCATTCGCTTCTGTCTCGAGGTCGAATCGGTGCGGGGCCCGGTGAACGCGGTCGCGCCGAACCCGGTGACCAATGCGACATTCACCCGCGTTTTGGCCCGGGTGCTCTCGCGTCCGGCGGTCATTCCCGTTCCGGCCATCGGTTTGCGCCTGGTTTTCGGCGAGATGGCCGACGAAATGCTGCTCTCGGGTATCCGGGCGGTTCCGGGCAAGCTGAACGACGCCGGGTACCGCTTCCTGTACCCGGACCTGGAGGCGGCTTTGCGTCGCGTCCTGGAACGGTGACCGGACGAACAATTTGTTTTGACGGAACCGTTGCCGGCCGCGACTGTCGTGTCCGGTTCCACCCGATTCAACACATTATGAAAAAGACTCAATATTTCGCATGTTTGCTTTCGCTCTTGTTGATCCCGGTCCTGCCGGCGATGTCGGAACCGGGGAGCGAAGAAAGCGGTGAAAGACCCGAAAAGGAAAAGGCAATGGAAGACGGACTTTACGCAAAAATCACCACCAATCGCGGAGATATTCTCGTGCGGCTGCATTACGAAAAGGTGCCTTTGACCGTAACCAACTTCGTGGGATTGGCCGAAGGCACCATCGAATCGAGCCGACCGCAGGGCGAGCCGTTTTACGACGGGCTCCGGTTTCATCGCGTAATCGCCGATTTTATGATCCAGGGCGGTTGTCCGGAGGGTTCGGGCCGCGGGGGGCCGGGGTACCGCTTTCCCGACGAGATCGATGCGTCCCTGCGTCACGATGGTCCGGGCGTCCTCTCCATGGCCAATGCGGGCCCCAACACCAACGGCAGCCAGTTTTTCATCACCCACGGGCCAACGCCGCATCTCGATGGACGGCACGCCGTGTTCGGCCGGGTGGTCGAGGGGCAGGACGTCGTGGACGCGGTCGAGGGCGGCGATGTGATGGAGAAGGTGGAGATCCTTCGAGTCGGCGCCGAGGCCGAGGCCTTTGTCGCCGATCAGGAATCCTTTGACAAGCTGCTCGCGGCAAAGCGTTAGTCCCGCGCGGAAATCCGGTGGCGTTCGCCGTCGCCGTCAATCCAGGAACGGATCGTATTCCGGGATCATCTTTTTGAGGTTGAGTTTGATTTGTCCGATGTCCGCCTGGTAAAGGGTCTTCCTGAGGTCGGCGAGGAATCGCTCAAGCTGTTCGTTCGTGGGGATGGTGGCGGGATCGGTCCGGATGCGGAGAATTTTTTCGTGACTCGTCTTTTCCCAATCGCTTTCGTTCGGGCGAAAGACCTCAACCAGTTTTCCTCCGGGACGCAGCCCGGTGAATTCGATTTTGAGATCGATTTCCGGCTCCAGCCCGCTGAGCTCGATCATTTGGGTCGCCAGGTCGTACAGGGTTATGGCCTGGCCGATGTCGAGGTAGTGGATGTCGCCGGGCTCGCCGAGGGCGGCGCTCTCCAGGATCAGGGAGGCGGTCTGGGGGATTGAGACAAACTGGCGGACCGCCTCCGGGTGGGTTATGCGGACCGGTCCCCCGGCCGCGATCTGGCGGGAAAAGGTGTCGATATAACTGCCGCTCGATCCGAGAGCGTTCCCGAATCGGACGGAAATCAAGCGCGTGCCGTTTTTTTCCCTTTGCTGCAGGGACTGCAGAAAGATTTCGGTCAGGCGTTTGCACGCGCCCATGACGTCGGAGGGATTCAGGGCGCTGTCGGAGGAAGCGAAGATGAACCGGTCGACCCCGGCATCCATGGCCAGGGTGGCGAGCTGAACGGTTCCGAAGATGTTGTTCTTGATCACCTCGCCGGGCTGGTGCTCCATCATGGCCGCGTGTTTATGCGCGGCCGAGTGGATCACAACCGCGGGACGCTCGCGCTCGAAGATGGAACGCATCCGGGGCTCGTCGAGGATATTCCCAATCAGGGGAACAATGGTTCCGTTGTAGCCGAGCCGCAGCAGTTCCTGTTCGACCTGGAACAACTGGACCTCGCTCTGCTCGACCAGAAGCAATCGGGCCGGTTGGTACAGCAGGATTTGCCGGGCGAGTTCGGCGCCGATACTGCCCCCGGCGCCGGTGACGAGGATGTTGCGGTTATGGAGGCAGGCATGGATTTTCTCGCGGGAAACCTCGATGGCCTCGTTTTCGAGCAGGTCTTCCACCCCGACGGACCGCAATTGGCTGACCCGCACCTCACCGGTGGCGAGCTGGTGCATCGACGGGATGGTGGTGAACTGTATCCTGGCGTTCTGCAACAGCCCGATGATTTCGCGGATCCGCTTGGCGGGTGCGCCGGGCATGGCGATTACCACCTCGTCTATCATTTCCCGCGTGGTTTCCTCCAGCACCAATTCCGGCGGGCCGAGAATGGGAAGGTCGTGAATCCGGGAACCGTGACGCCGTTCGTCTTCGTCGAAAAAACCGACCGGTCGCCGCTTGAGGCCGGGGCGAAGAAAAAGGTCCTTTACCAGGTTGGCGGCGGCGTCGCCGGTCCCGATAATGCCGACACGGCGGATGTGGCCCTCCTCGCGGGCATGTCGCGCATCGGTCTGCTGACGGTAAATGCGGATGAACAGGCGCATGGCGGAAATGCCGCCGAAACTCAGGAAAAAATCCGCCAGGATGACCCCGCGCGGGGGCGCGTAATCGATGCCCAGCAGGAAATAAACCCCGAGCATGACGAGCGAGGCCAGCAGGAGGGCGAAAAAGATCTTAAACAGGTC
>PXDC01000065.1 GCA_003565135.1 Verrucomicrobiota bacterium | reverse complement strand
CAGCGGGTCGTTGCCTTCCCAGGTGGTGATGACCCCGCCGGCCCCGCGAATAACGGGCATCAATGCCATGTAATCCCAGGGGTTCATGATGGGATCGAGCATGATATCGGCCCACCCGGTGGCGAGCAGGAGGTAGCCGTAACAGTCGCCCCAGGTACGAAAGAGGGCGGTTGATTCGATGAGGTTTTCGAATGGGCGGCCGCGCTGGTACCGGTAGACGTTGCCGACATCCGTGGTGAGCAGCACCGCATCCCTGAGGTGCGGCGTGTACCGTATTTTGACCGGGCGGCCGTTGAGCTGGGTGTTGTGGTTGTCCCCGTAACAGAATTGCTTGAGAACAGGCTGGTTAATGGCTCCCGCGATGGGTTGGCCTTCGTGCAGCAGGGCGATGAGGGTTCCGAAAAGGGGACACCCCGAGGCGAACGACTTGGTGCCGTCGATGGGGTCGAGGACCCAGACAAATTCGGCTTCCGGATTCTCCTCGCCGAATTCCTCCCCGATGATGCCGTGATTCGGGTAGTGTTTGTGGATATGGTCCCGCATGATCCTTTCCGCCGTCCGGTCGGCGTGCGTGACCGGTGTTTCGTCCCCTTTGAGTTCGACTTCGAGCTGCGGGTTCGCGAAATAGGGGGTGATGACGCGGGCGCTTTTGTCCGCCAGCACGCGGACGAATGGTAGGATTTTATCGGAGAGCATGGTCGTAGTCGCGATGGTGAAACGGAAAATGGGTGAACCCGAAGTGGGAGAATAAGGATTATGGATTCGGGAGCAAGTTTGCGGCGGGGAGAATTCCGGTTTTGCCGGATTCGGGGCCTTTGGTGGAATGCGAAGGCATGAGCTGGCTGGACGCAACCGTGCACGTGATTGATTTTGAGGGGAGCCGGGCATCCGGAATCCTCGAGTACGGAATGGTCACCATCCAGGGCGGCCTGATTCGGGAAACGCACACCCGCCTTTGCCGTCCGACCGGGGAGATCCGGGAGGAGGATGTGCGGACCCATGGAATCCGGAGGGAGGAGGCGGACCGGCACGAGCCGTTCAGCCGGGAGTGGGACCTGTTTTCCGGCCGGCGGAAGACGGGTCCGTTCGCGGCCCATTTTGCGCCGGTGGAAAACAGTTTGATCAAGTCGGTCTGGCCGTATCCGGGCCGTTCGCCGGATTTCACCGGGCTTGGCGGGACCACGGTCGAGTGGGGGCCGTGGGTGGATACCGGACGCCTCCTGCCGCGGTTGTTCGAGGGGCTTCCCGGTGCGGGTTTGAGCGGGTTGGTCGAGGCGTTCGGATGCCGGGAGACGCTGGACCGTTTGGCGGGGGAGTACTGCCCCCCGGAAAGGGGAGGCTACCATTGCGCCCTCTACGACGCACTGGGCTCGGCCCTGTTGCTTCTCAAGATCGCGGAGTTCCCCCAGTTCCGGGATCGGTCGCTGGCCTGGTTGCTGGAGATGAGTGCCGGATCCGGGGACAAGGGAGAAGTCCTGCGTCAGCGGCGCCTGTTTTAAGCGGGCGCCGGAAACCTTTCCCGGAAGGCCCGCCCCGGTGCGACGAAAAATACAGAGCGGCCGGAGAGCCAAGGCCCTCCGGCCGGCACGGCGAAAAGTTAGTCTTGCGACAGACCTTAGAGCTTTTCCACGATTTCGTCCGCCAGCCCGTAGTCGATGGCTTCCTGGGCGTTCAGGTAAAAGTCGCGGTCGGTGTCTTTGGTGATTTTTTCCAGGGGCTGGCCGGAGGCTTCGGAGAGAATTTTGTTTAATTCCTCCCTCAGCTTTTCCATTTCCGTGGCCTGGATGTTGATGTCGACCGCGGGGGCGACCATGCGCCCCGCCAGCAGGGGCTGGTGGATGAGGACCCGGGAATGGGGGAAAACGTAACGTTTTCCCTTGGGTGCGGCGCACAGCAGAATCGAGCCCATGCTGGCGGCCATTCCCGTCACCACCACACTGATGGGCGAGGAGATCAGCCGCAACGTGTCGTAGATGGCCATGCCCGACGTGATCGATCCGCCGGGCGTATCGATATAGAAGGTGATCGCCTTCCCCGGGTCGACGCTTTCCAGGTAGAGGAGCTTTTCCACCACTTCTTTACCGCTTTTTTCGCTGACTTCTCCCCACAGGAAAACCTTTCTCTGTTCGAGAAACTTTTTCTCCATCAGGATCTGAACAGAGTCTCTTGGTTCGTTATCTTCCTTTTTTTCCGGCATAATTAAAGAGAGTTAAAGGGCTAACGCTCCGCAGTGCAAGTGCGGGAATGAGCGCGGAACGCACGAGGTGCGGGGAAATCGGGGCGATCCCGGGCGAAGTCCCGACCGGAAGCCGTTCTTCCCGGTGTGCGGCGACGGGTCGGGCGTATTCAAATCAGCCCGAGCTTCATCTTGCCCTCTTCGCTGATCATTTCCTGATTCCAGGGGGGATCCCAGACAATCTCCACTTCGGCGTCCTTGACCCCGGGTACGGAGAGGATTTTGGCCTTGGCATCGGCGGCGATGGCCGGACCCATGCCGCAACCGGGAGCGGTGAGGGTCATTTTCACGTCGACGCGGTGGAACCCGGGTTCCACCTCCGCGACCTCGCATGAATAAACGAGTCCGAGATCGACGATATTGACCGGGATCTCGGGGTCGTAGACGTTCTTCAACTGGTTCCACAGGGCCTCGCTCTCGGGGGGGCCGTCGTGGGCGCCGGTATCGGAGGAGCCCGATTCGTATTCCGGCGGCTCCTCCCCGAGGGCGTCGGCGTTTTCACCCGCGATGCGGGCGAGGCCGTGGGGCGTCATCACGGTGTAACTTCCCCCGAGGACCTGGCTGATGACGACGGTGGTTTCTTTGGGGAGCGTGACCGTTTCGCCGCCTGGAATCAGGACGGCCTCGCAGTCGCGGTCCAGAACTCTCCGGTTGATATCTTCACTCATGGTTTCGACTCCGGGTTTTCGGACATCAATCAAACTGTGCCCGGATCAGGGAACGCAGGTTTTCCGCAATTTCCTCGTTTTCCAGTTTACCCAGGATATCCTCGAAGAAACCGAAGACGAGGAGTTGCTTTGCGACGGATTCGGGGATGCCGCGGGCGAGCATGTAATAGAGCTGCGCGTCGTCGATCTGTCCCGATGTGGCGCCGTGGCTGCATTTGACGTCGTTGGCCAGAATCTCCAGGCCGGGCAGGGCGTTGGCTTCCGCGGTCGGGCTGAGAAGCAGGTTGCGATTGGTCTGGTAGGCGTCCGTCTGCTGGGCTTCTTCCTCGACCTTGATCAGGCCCGAGAAGATGGTCCGGGCGTCGTCGAGGAGGGCGTTCTTGTAGAGGAGGTCGGATACGGAGTGTCCCTTGAAGTGGGTCTGCAACGTGCGCTGGTCGAACTCCTGGCTGCCGGTGGCCACGGTGAGGGATTGCATCTCGGTGTGGGCGCCTTCGCCGAGAACCTGGCTGTGACTCTCGGTGCGGGCTTGTCGCCCGCCCACATTTACGTTGAGCGAGGTGACGTAAGCTTCGCGGAATGCCTGGGTTGAATTCAGGTGAAAAGCGAGGCTGTCGTGTCCCCAGTTTTGTGCCGAAATGTAGGTGACGCGGGAACCGGGGCCGGCGTAGAGGTCGTTGACGCCGCAAACGTAGTTGCGTGCGTGCCGCTGGTGGGAGGCGAAGAAATCGACCAGGGTGACGCGGGCCAGGTCTTCGGCGATCACCAGGGTGTGCGGGAAAACGGCCGAGTTCGGGCCGTTCGTCCAGTGGCAGGCAACCAGCGGCAGGTCGATTTCGACGCCGCGGGGGACGTAGAGGAAGGAGCCGGCGGAACAAAGGGCGCCGTGGAGCGCGGAAAACTTTTCCGATCCCAGTTTGATCGGCTGGGCCATGAAGTGCTTGCGAAGGAGGTCCTCGTGTTTGCGGACGGCCTGTTCGAGGGGGAGCCAGATGACGCCCTGGTCGGAGAGCTTCTGCGAAACCGCTTCGTGGTGGACGAGCCGGTCGTTGGCGAAAACAAGGCGTCCGGCGCGCTGGTGAACCTGTTCGGAGCGTTCGAGGAGGTCCTTTTCGGCGGCCTCGCCCTCCGGGTTTTGGCCAAAGTGGAAGCCGCCGAGGTCGACCCCGTTGATATTGGCGAAACGCCAGTTTTCATCTTTGCGGTGGGGCATGGGAAGGTCGTGAAACCGGTCCCAGCTCTCGCGTTTGAGGTCCAGCCACCACCGGGGCATATCCTTTTGCGAGGCCAGGTAGGCATCGAAGGTTTCCCGGCTGGTCAGCTCGTGCTTCATTTCGGGTTTTGAGAGAGTTGTCGTGTTCAAGGCGGATAAATCGTCAGGTTGGATAAATGGTTGGAAAAAATGCGACGCGGTCCTGCGAGGGCCTTCCCCAACCGCGTTGCGGTGGGAATCCTCGCCAGGGCGCGTTTACGTCGCACCGGATCAGCCCACCGAGCCCTCCATTTCGAGATCGATCAGGCGTTTGAGCTCCACGCTGTACTCCATCGGGAAGTGCTGGGCGAGGTCGTTGATGAACCCGTTGACGGCGAGGCTCATGGCCTGCCCCTCGGTCATGCCGCGCTGTTGCATGTAGAATATCTGCTCGGCGCTGACCTTGCTCACACTCGCCTCGTGCTGCACCGAGTTGTGATCGCCGCGGGTGGTGATGGCGGGATAGGTGTCGGTGCGCGAGTTGGTGTTGATGAGAAGGGCGTCGCACTCGGTGTTGTTCTTGCAGCCCTTCAGGTGCTTGGGCATGGTGACGAGCCCGCGGTAGGTGGCGCGTCCATGGCCGACGCTGATGCTTTTGGAAATGATGTTGCTGCTGGTCTCGTCGGCGGCGTGGACCATCTTCGCGCCGGTGTCCTGGTGCTGGCCGTCGTTGGCGAGTGCGATACTGAGGACCTCACCCCGCGCCCGCCGGCCCTTGAGAATGACACCCGGATACTTCATGGTGAGCCGGGAACCGATGTTGCAGTCGATCCAGCGGATTTCGGCGTCTTCGTGGGCCATGCCTCGCTTGGTTACGAGGTTGAAGACGTTATCGGACCAGTTTTGCACCGTGATGTACTGGATCTTGGCGCCCTTGAGGGCGACCAGTTCCACAACCGCGCTGTGGAGGGTGGCGGTATCGAATTTGGGCGCCGTGCAGCCCTCCATGTAGGTGACCTCGGAGCCTTCGTCGGCGATGATGAGCGTCCGCTCGAACTGTCCGAAGTTCTGGGCGTTGATGCGGAAATAGGCCTGCAGCGGGTGGCTCACTTTGACCCCGGGCGGGACGTAGATGAAGCTGCCCCCGCTGAAAACCGCGCTGTTCAGGGCGCTGAACTTGTTGTCGCCGGTGGGGATGACCTTGCCGAACCATTTGCGGAAGATTTCCGGGTGCTCCTTCAGTCCCTCGGTGCTGCCGACAAAGATGACCCCCTGCTTGGCGGCGATTTCTTTGATGTTCGAGTAGGCCGCCTCGCTGTCGAACTGGGCTTCGACCCCGGCGAGGAACTTGCGTTCGCTTTCGGGGATGCCGAGGCGTTCGAAGGTCTGTTTGACATCGTCCGGCACGTCGTCCCAGCTGCGACTGGGTTTCTGGTCGCCGGCCAGGTAGTAGCGTATCTCGTCGAAGTTGATCGCGTTGAGATCCTTCGACGCCCAGTTCGTGGGCATCGGCTTATCCCGGAACGTTTTGAGTGCTTTCATGCGGAAGTCGCGGATCCAGTCCGGTTCCTCCTTCACGTCGCACATGTAGTTGATCGTGGACTCGCTCAGTCCCTTCCCGGCGTCGTATTTGTGTTTCTCCGGGTAAACGAAGTTGCCGATATCGGTCTTGATATCGAGGTCGGGTGTGTCAGTCGTTGCCATGGTGTTTTCCTCCTGTCGTTTAAAATGGTACCGCTCAGGCCCTGGCGGCCGGTTCCGTCAATTCCTCTTTAATCCAGTCGTAACCCTTCTTTTCGAGTTCGAGGGCGAGTTCCTTGCCGCCGCTCTTGACGATGCGGCCGTTCCACATGACGTGGACGTGGTCGGGAACGATGTAATCGAGGATCCGCTGGTAGTGGGTGATGAGCAGGATGCCGCGTTCGGGCCCCCGCAGCTTGTTGACACCGTCGGAGACGATGCGAAGGGCATCGATGTCCAGGCCGCTGTCGGTTTCGTCCATGATGGCGTATTTGGGTTCGAGCATGGCCATCTGGAGGATCTCATTGCGCTTCTTTTCCCCGCCGGAAAACCCCTCGTTGACCGCACGTGAGGTGAACTTACGGTCGATCTGGAGCATATCCATCTTTTCGTAGAGGGCCTTGTAGAATTGGGTCGCCTCGAGTTCTTCCCCCTCTTTCAGCCGGGCCTGTCTGGCCGCGCGGATAAAGTTGGCGATGCTGACGCCGGGAATTTCGCTCGGGTACTGGAAGGCCATGAACAGGCCGGCGCGGGCGCGCTCGTCGACCTCCATCTCCAGGATGTTTTCGCCGTCGAGGAGGACTTCGCCGGAGGTGATCTCGTAGTCCGGGTGCCCGGAAAGGGCTTTGGCCAGCGTGCTTTTCCCGGTGCCGTTCGGCCCCATAATGGCGTGAACTTCCCCCCGGGGAAGTGTCAGGTTGAGGTCCTTGAGGATTTCGGTCTCTTCGACTTTAACGCTCAGGTTCTTGATTTCGAGTTGTTGCTTCATGGTCTGAATAGAAAAAATGGCGAGGGTTTACGATTGCCCCCGGGCGCCGCACTCGGGACAAACTCCCCTCAGGTTAACATCCATATGATCCACCCGGAAGCCCGGTGGAAGGGAAAGGCCCAGTTCGGCCGGACGGCCGGACGGCAGGTCGATATCGTGAACGGTACCGCAGTCGCGGCAATAAAAATGGCCGTGTTCCCGGAGATTGGCGCAGTACCGGGTCGAGTCCCGGTCCCGGTTGACCTGGCGCACCAGTCCGCACTCGACGAGTTTGTCCAGGCAGTTGTACACGGTGGCCAGGGAAATGCTCGGCATGTTTTTTTTTACCCGGCCGAACACTTCGTCGGCCGTCGGGTGATCCCGCTGGCTCATCAGCGTGTCGTAGACCGTCTGGCGCTGCCGGGTCATGCGAAATCCGCTGCCCGCCAGGGCGCGATTCAGCGGATTGCCGCGTTGTGCCTTTTCCGTTTTCACTGACCTTAAAGGAGCACGTATTTTTAATGAGATCAAGAATTATTCTAAAAAAGGGGCGGATTTAGGATCAAACGGTTCCCTGCTAATAAGATAGGAATGGCCGGGTCCGGGCCCGCCCCGCTGTTGCCGGCCGGCCGGGGTGAGGTGGACGCGTTTGCGGGGGCTTGAGCGGGCGGGAGATCTGCGGCAGGATGGGTCCATGAAAGCCTACCGCAAGGAACTCTGGTTCGACGTCGAGCACCGCCGGCAACTGATCAATATCACCCCCGATGTGGAAGCCTGCCTGCGCGAAAGCGGGATTCGGGAGGGGCTGGCGCTGGTGAATGCCATGCACATATCGGCCAGCGTGTTTATCAACGACGACGAGCCCGGCCTGCACGCGGATTTCGAGCGGTGGCTGGAGAAACTGGCGCCGGAGAAGCCGCATTCGCAGTACGCCCACAACCGGGGCGAGGACAACGCGGACGCCCACCTCAAGCGCACGATTATGGGCCGCGAGGTTGTGGTGGCGGTGACCGGGGGGCGGCTGGATTTCGGTCCCTGGGAGCGGATCTTTTACGGGGAGTTCGATGGCATGCGCCGGAAGCGGGTCCTGGTTAAACTTATCGGCGAATAAGGTGGAAGCGGGATTTACGTTTCCGCGATTTCCGGATTTAATGGGGGCTGATGAAAGCGACCTATCCGGTATTGTCGTGCGCGGAGGCGATGGAGTGGGAATCGGGCTTGCTCGGGGGCGAGGAGGAGCGTGAGTGGAGGGCAATGTCCCGGGCCGGTCGCGCGATAGGGGCCGCCATCCTGGAGGATTGGCGCGAGGCGGGCGGACCGCATTCCGGGGGCCGGGTGCTGGTCCTGGCGGGCAAGGGACACAACGCGGGCGATGCCCTGATCGCGGCCGGGGAAATGCAGCGGCGTTACCCGGGATTGTCCGTCGAGGTGGTTTGGGTGATGGGGGAGCGGGCGTTGCGGCCGCTGGTCAGGCGCGCCTGGCGGGAATTGCAGGAAACGGGGGGTGATCGGGTCCGGGTTCTCGCCGCCCGGATTCCGGCCGTGGGGGACGTGGACGGCTGGCTGGAGGAGCGGCTGGGTGAGCGGGTGTGGGACATCGGTCTGGACGGCATTCTGGGGATGCAATTCCGGCCGCCTCTGCGCCCCCCGCTGGAGGGGCTGCTGCGATGGTTGAACCGGCGACCCGGAATCGGGTTGCGGGCGGCGATCGACCTGCCGAGCGGGCTCGGGGACGTGGCCGCCGGGGAACCGTTCCGGGCGGATTTCACCTACATGCCCGGGATCGCCAAACGCCCCGGATTCGCCCCCGGGGCGGGGCGGTGGACCGGCCGGTTGCGGTACCTGGATATCGGGTTTTTTTCCGGGTCGGAGCCGAATGCCGGCCGCCGGGGGGTCGGACCCGCCATTCTGCGTCGGTTGACGGCCTTGCGGGATCCGTTGAAACACAAAAAGGGTTACGGGCACGTCTTCCTGGCCGGGGGGTCGCGGACCATGCCCGGGGCGATTCTGATGAGTGTGATGGCAGCCGTGCGCAGCGGCGCGGGCCTGGTTACGGCGGGGGTGCCGGAATCCCTGGTTCCCGGGTTTGCGGCACGCGTGCCGGAGGCGATGTGGTTCCCCTGGCCGGAATCGGAGCAAGGCGGGGGTCTCGGACGGGAGGGAGTGGAGCCGTTTCTGGCGCGTTGCGGGGCGGCGACGGCTTTGGTCGTCGGGCCGGGAATGGGCGCCGGTGACGAGGCGCGGACGGTCGCGGCGGAACTGGCCGGGCGGGTGGCGTGTCCGCTCCTGCTCGACGCGGATGCCTTGCGGCCGGCGGTCGTTGCGGCGGCGGTTGGCCGGCCGGGCGGGAACGTCCTGGTTGTGACACCGCATGCGGGGGAGTTTGCCCGGATTGCCGGCACAGACCCGGGGGAGGGGGTGGAGGCCGCCCTGATGGCGTATTGCCGCGAGCGGGGCGCGGTCGCGGTGTTAAAGGGGCCGCCGTTCACGCGGGTGACCGACGGGTCGGCGTTGTTGTACGTGACGACCGGGGGGCCGGTTTTGGCGCGCGGCGGAAGCGGTGATGTGTTGAGCGGATTGCTGGGCGGATTGCTGGCGCAGGAGGACGGGGATCGCCTGGAGACGGTGGCCCGCGGGGTTTGCTGGCACGGGGCGGCAGCGGATTGCCTGGCGCGCTCGGAGGGGGTGACGCCGGTTTCGGCGAGCCGGCTGGCGGCCTACCTGGGGGCGGCGCTCGACGGCTAAAACAGGGAGAGTGCCTGTGCGCTCTCGATCATGACCCAGCTGAAGCCCACGACGACCAGGATGATAAAGGCGTAGGCCACCAGGCGCCGGCGCCGCATCTTCCGCTCGTAGTGATCGGGGTTGATCCGTTCCCGGAAGCCGCTCTGCTGGAGAAATGAGACGAATTGTGGGGTTGTGACGTGGTTGTCGCTTGTCGCCTGGTTTCCCATCATGAGCCCAAAAGTCAGCTTTCTGCTGCGGAAAAGGCTTTTGGATTTACGGGAGAAAAAGGACACGGCTGGATACGGATGAGCGGTTCAGGAGCGGTATTTGATCGCTGTGAAGGATTATTATCGTGGACGGGCGGCAAAAGCAAGAGTGGGCCGGAATTTTGAAAAATTTTTTATAGGTTTTTGGTCGCCGGAATGTTCGGTTTTTTCCCGCCGGCTTATTTCAGCCGTTGCGCTCGGACGTAAAAGCGCGTTATTCCTTCCCCCGTATGCATGAGTTCAAATACCGCGACCAACGGTTGGTCTGTGAATCCGTGGATCTCGATGAGATTGCCGAACGTTATGGAACACCCGTGTATGTCTACAGTGCGGCGACCTTGAGGAATAACTACCGGCGCCTGGAAAAAAGTCTTGAGGGTTTGAATACGCGAATCTGTTACGCCCTTAAAGCCAACTCGAACCTCGCGGTGTTGCGGGTCATGGCGAATCTCGGGGCCTCGTTCGACCTGGTCAGCGGGGGCGAGATCCGCCGGGTCCTGGAGGCGGGGGGGCGTGTCGACCGAAGTGTTTTTGCCGGGGTGGGCAAGACTTCCGAAGAAATTGAACGGGCGCTTCGCAACGGGATTTTCAGCTTCCATGTCGAGAGCGAGCCCGAGCTGGAACGAATCGACCGCATAGCGTCGGGAATCGGCGTGAAAGCGCCGGTGGCCGTCCGGGTGAATCCGGATGTCGACGCGGGCACCCACGCCAAAATCACGACCGGCAGGAGCGAGAACAAGTTCGGGGTTCCGTTTGACCGGGCGCCGGACGTCTATGCCTTGGCCGCCAAGCTCCGGAACATCGAAATCCGGGGGGTGCAAATTCACATCGGATCCCAGATCACGAAGACGGAGCCCTTCGTGGCGGCGATCGAAAAGATGCGTCCGCTGGTGACCGAGTTGAAGCAGCGGTACGGGATCGGCTATTTCAGTATCGGCGGGGGCCTGGGAATCGCGTACGAGTCGGCCCTGGCGAGCGGGGAGGCGGCCTGGTGGGAGCGGGAGGACGGCGGGAAACACCTCCTGACACCGGAGCGGTACGGGCGGGCCGTGGCGCCACTGCTGCGGGATCTCGATCTCGAGATCCTGCTGGAGCCGGGCCGGTTTCTGGCCGGAAACGCCGGGGTTCTCCTGACCCGGGTGGAATATGTGAAGCACTCGGGGGACCGCAACTTTGTCATCGTCGACGCCGCCATGAACGACCTGTTGCGCCCGGCCATGTACGAGGCTTATCATGAGATCGTTCCGGTGGCGGAAGGGGAGTTGGCGTTTACCGCCGACATCGTGGGGCCGGTCTGCGAATCGGGAGATTGTTTTGCCAAGGGTCGGCGGCTCGCCGCGACGCGGGAGGGTGACGTCATGGCCGTCCTCAGTGCGGGAGCCTACGGCTACGTCATGGCCGGACGATACAACACCCGTCCGATGCCGGCGGAGGTGCTGGTCGACGGCGATCGCGCGGCCGAGGTCACCGCGCGCGAGACGTTCGAGCAGCTAATCGCCCATGAAAGGATTCCGGAATTCCTGTGAAGACCACGACGCGAACCCTGCGCGAGCTCAAGGGGCAACGACCGATCGTTGCCCTGACGGCTTATGATTTTACGACCGCGCGCCTGGCATCGGAGGCCGGGGTGGACCTGATCCTGGTCGGTGATTCCCTCGGAACGACCGTCCTGGGTTACGAGACGACGGTGCCGGTGACGCTGGAAATGATGCTCCACCACACCGCGGCGGTGGCCCGGGCCGGGCCGGATGGGCTGGTGGTGATGGATATTCCGTTTCCCGAAGCGCACCGGGACGTCGGACGGCTTCTCGATGCCTGTGCGCGGGGCCTGCAGGAAGGGGGCGCCGGGGCGGTGAAAATCGAAGGCGGGGCGGCGATGGCCGACCGGATCGCACGAATCGTGGCGGCGGGAATCCCGGTGCTCGGACATGTGGGGCTCCTGCCGCAGCAGATACACCAACTGGGCGGATACCGGAAATTCGGCAAAACACCCGGGGAGCGGGAGGCGTTGCTGGCCGATGCCCGGGCCGTCGAAGGTACGGGAGCGTTTGGCCTGGTGGTGGAGATGGTCGACCCGGAATGCACCCGAGAGATCAGCGAAGCGCTGAAAATACCGGTGATCGGGATCGGGGCGGGATCGCATTGCGACGGCCAGGTGCTCGTTTCCCATGATTTGCTCGGATTGACGGCCGGAAAAACCCCTTCCTTCGTCCGGCGCTACGCCGAGGCCGGGAAGGTCATCGGCGACGCCTTCAAGCGTTATGCCGCGGACGTGCGAAACGGGAATTTCCCCTGACGGGGTAGCGGTCCCGGTTGGCCCGCCGGGCCGGGATTATTTGATTTGCCTGGTTCGGATCCGAACCTCTAACTCCTGAATCCAGCATGAACGTCTGTATCGTAGGGGCCGGCGCCTGGGGAACTGCCATGGCGCTTCACTTGAACCGTCTGGACCATGTCGTCACCCTGGTGCCGCGCCGTTTCGATCAGGCCTTGAGCCTGTCGTCCGACCGGGAGAACCGCGACTACCTGCCGGGGCACGAACTGCCGCTCAGTATTCAGATCGGGCACGAGTTGAAGCCCGCCCTGATGGAGGCGGAGGTCCTTTTGCTGGCCTGTCCGTCGCACGCCCTGCGCGAAACCTGCCGGGCGGTGGCCGCCAACCTGGCCGCGGCCCGCAGTCTGCGGTTGGTCGTGAGCCTGGCCAAAGGCCTGGAGCAGGAAACCCACCTCACCCCGACGCAGGTGATCGGGGCCATGTTGCCGGCGTTTCACACCGCCGCCCTGACGGGACCGACCGCGGCGGCCGAAGTGGCCGCGGGCAAACCCACCGCGATGGTGCTGGCCGCGCCCTCGGACTTTTCCGGGCTGTCGGCGGTACAGGCGGGAATCAATGGCCGGAAACTTCGCGTCTACCGGAGTAACGACGTGCTGGGCGTGGAGCTCGGGGGGTGCCTCAAGAATGTCTACGCCATCGCGGCGGGTTGTTGTGACGGATTGACCCTGGGGGACAATGCCAAGGCCGCCCTGCTCACCCGTGCGTTGGCGGAAATGGTGAGGCTCGGGACCGCACTGGGGGCGAAGGCGGAAACGTTTCACGGCCTGAGCGGGTTCGGAGACCTGGTGGCCACCAGCCACGGCGCCTGGAGTCGCAATCGCGGGTTCGGTCAGGCGATCGGCGAGGGGAAAAGCGTTGAATCCCTTCTCAGCGGCCGCAAGACCGTGGTCGAGGGGTACCGGACGACGGCGTCGTTTTTCGACTGGTGCGCCTCCCGAAGTCTCGACGCACCGATCCTGGAGGAAGTTTTCGGGATTCTTTACCGGGGCAAGGATGCCGGAGAGGCGTTGGAGGCTTTGATGAACCGGGATCTGAAGGCCGAAGGTGGAGCCTAGACAGGCCGTTGGTCGGGCACCGGGGCCATCGGAGGCTTCAAATTTTGTTGAAACGATGGGAACCGCCGCTCAATCTGAGGTCTATCGAAACCGCTGACGCAGAGCCGAACCCACCGACGGAACGCGCGCCGTCTCGTTCCGCCCGGGAAGAGATCGAGCGCGGGGTGGTTGACGTTTTTGTGCGGGCCGCCCGGTTGGTCGGCCTGCCCCCTTCCCTGGGCGAGATCTTCGGGCTGCTCTACATTTCTCCGGAGCCGCTGTCCATGGATGAGATCCGGCGCAGGCTGGATATCAGCCTCGGGTCGGCCAGTCAGGGGCTGCGCCAGTTGCGGGCGTTTCGGGCGGTGCGGGTCCAGTACGTTCCGGGCGAGCGAAAGGATCATTTTATCGCCGAGCCGAGTTTCCGTCGTTTGGTGGCCGGTTTCATCGAGGAAGAGATTCGGCCTCACCTGGACAGTGGCAAGGACCGTCTGGATGCGATGAAGGCGTTGCTCGGTAGCGTGCCCGCGGACGAGGAGCCGTTTTTGCGCCGGAAGGTCGACCAACTCGAGAAGCTCCACAAAACGGGGAACCAGGTGCTCCCGATGCTTGTGGGGTTGATCAAGATTTAGGCGGGCGGCCGTGTGGCGTCGGCACTGTCCGGGGGAAAAAATGGAGTGCGAACGGGGCTACACCGGGTTGAAAATAGGGCTTGTCTCTATTTCGTTGAGTGATTTACCTAAATCGTCGTGACTTTTACTATTTGGTGCCTGGGGGTTTCCGTCATCCTGTTATGGACGCCGGTGTACCTGTTCTTCTCCTCCGATATTCGTGACCGCATCGTCGATACACAGGGCTCGAACGGTCTGCCGTTGCTCCGGATAGCCGCCACCTGGCAGAATTGGCTCGATCTTCTGCGGGGTTTTGTCGGGAGTTGGCTGCTTTTCCATCACACCTTCCACTTCGGACCGGGCCTGGAAAACGGACAGTACTACATGCTGGCGTTGGTCGGGGCGATCCTGGTGGTGGGGGTGTCCATCCAGGTGGTCTACTTTCGCCGGCACCTGTTTTGCCTGTGCCCGGTCTTCTACCTCGCGGGATTGAGTTTCGGGCTGGTCGACTGGTGGATGGCGTTATACGGGCTGCTGGCCGGATTGTTCTTCGGGGGAATCTCCAACAGTTCGACCCTGTTTTTCTGTTTTTCGGCGGGAACCCTCGCGGTTGCGGGCTACCTGTTCCGGGGAATCGACGTGGGATGGCTGCTCGCTTCGGGGACGATGTTGCTCCCGGTGGTTTTTTCCCTCTCGGTGCAGGAGAGTCTGGTGGCGGCGATGCGCCGTCGGGCGCTGAATGAGGAATAGGGGATTTCCTCATAGACGGAGTGATTCCCTTCGGCTTATAATCCCCCCCTTTTCCGGCGCAACCGTTCCCGGCTCCGGGAGCTGTCCGAATGCTTCCGTTTTCCGGAAGCGGCAACGGGAAGCCGGCTTTATTGTATGGAATTTAATATTTGGGCATTGGCGGGTTCGATTCTTTGTTTATGGATCCCATCGTACTTGTTTTTTACCAGTCACGTTCGCCGGCGAGTCACCGAGTCCCAGCAGTCCGGCGGCTTTCCCCTGCCCGGTATTCTCATTCCGTGGCAGAACTGGCTCGACCTGGTACGCGGCGCGGCGGGCGCGTACCTGTTGTTCCACCACACCTTCGAGCTCGACCGCGAGCTGGATACTTTCTACGAGGAATTCGGCTGGATGGCGGGCGTTTTTGCAGTCGGGATCATGCTCAACACTTACTACCGGCGGCGACACCTTTACTGCCTGGCGCCGGTGTTCCTGGTGAGCGGACTGAGCCTCGTGCTCTTCGAGTGGTGGATGGTGCTGTACGCCATTGCGGCGGGACTGGTGTTCGGGCGGATTCTTAACGCGCCCGAGGTCTTTTTTATTGTGATGGGATTGGTCGTCGGGGTGTTCGGGTACTTTTTCTCCGGAATCGGCCTGCAGTTGCTGCTCTTGTGCGCTCTGATTGTCCTGCCGATCGTTTACGCCTTCACCACCAAACGGGGCCTGGTGGTGGCGGCCGCGAGAACGGTGTCCGTGGAGGAGGAATGGTAGGGGACATTGTCATGCTTGATTCGATCAGACAGATTGCGGTTGAGGCCGGTATCGAAATATTGAGGTATTACGGCCGCCAGGGGGTAGTGGAGGCGAAGGCGGACAATTCGCCGCTGACCCAGGCGGACCGGGCCGCGCACGCGTACATATGCACGCGGCTGCGTGCGCTTGACGCCGGGATTCCGGTGCTCTCCGAGGAGTCCGACGAGGAGGAGATCCGCGAACGCAAAAGCTGGAAGCGGTTCTGGCTGGTCGACCCCCTCGATGGCACGAAGGAATTTATCAAACAAACGGGTGAGTTCACGGTAAATATCGCTCTGATCGAGGACGGGGAGGCGGTGCTCGGCGTCGTTCATGTTCCGGCGCGGGAATGGACCTACTCCGCGGAAAAGGGTCGGGGCGCCTGGAAGCAGATCGACGGGGCGCCCGCCGAGCGGATACGCGTTCGACCGGCACCCGCCGGAGACACCCCTGCCGCCGGGCTCACGTTTGTGGCGAGCCGGGATCATGCCGGACCCCAGGTCAAGCGGTTGCTGGAGGTGTTTCCCGGTGTGGAGGCGCGCAGCATGGGAAGCGCCTTGAAGTTCTGCCTCGTGGCGGAAGGGGAGGCGGACCTTTACCTTCGGGATGCGCCGACCATGGAATGGGACGTGGCGGCGGCCCAATGCATCGTCGAGGCGGCGGGCGGGCAGGTGCTGACGCTGGAGAAGCGGCCGCTGGTTTACAACAAGGACGATCTTCGCAACCCGGCCCTGCTGACGGCGGGGGACCGGGCGCTTGCCGACCGCGCTTTGTCCTTGATCCTGGAAAATAACGACGGGAGTTCGAATTTGTGATTATACGTACTGTTGCCTATCCACGCGCCGGTTTGATCGGAAATCCGTCCGACGGCTACTTCGGGAAAACCATCGCGTTCTGTTTCACCAATTTTTCCGCCCGGATTTCCCTGTGGGAGTCGCCCGAGATCGAACTGGTTCCCAGTCGCCGGGATCACTCGGTTTTCCAGAGCATCGCCTCGTTGCACGACGATGTCCGTAAGCACGGTTATTACGGGGGATTCCGGCTGCTCAAGGCGAGCATCAAGCGGTTCTACGATCACTGCCGCGAAAACGGTATCGAACTGGACGAAAGAAATTTCACCATCCGGTATTCATCCGATATTCCGAACCGGGTCGGCCTGGCCGGATCGAGCGCGATTATTACGGCCTGTATGCGGGCGTTGACCGCGTTTTACGGGGTCGAGATCGACCGTCCGGTTTTGGCCAACGTGGTGCGTTCCGTGGAGACCGAGGAACTGGCTATCCCCGCCGGCCTGCAGGACCGGGTGGCCCAGGCCTACCAGGGCTTGGTGTACATGGATTTCGACCGAAAGTATTTCGAACGGAACGGGTACGGGCGTTACGAAAACCTCGATGTCGCCTGCCTGCCGCCGTTGTATATCGCGTACCGGGACGACCTTTCGCAGGGCACCGAAATTTACCACAACGACCTGAAGCTCCGTTGGCAGCGGGGAGATCCCGATGTCTGTGAGGCCATGCAATTCTGGGCCGACCTGACCGAAAGCTGCCGCGGCGCGCTGCTGAACGGGGACCGTGCCGGAATCGGGCGTTTGCTCGATGCGAACTTCGACAAGCGGGCGAACCTTTATGACGTGGGCGACGGCAACCGGGACCTGGTGGAGACCGCCCGGAAGGTCGGAGCGAGCGCAAAGTTTGCCGGAAGCGGGGGTGCTATTGTCGGAACCTACGAGGATAACGCCATGTTCCAGCGCCTGGAGGAGGTGTTCGCACCGAAGAATATCGTGGTCATCCGGCCGGAGTTTGCCCCGGTTTACACCGATGCCGAAGCTGTTCAAGCGGGCTGATCGTGGCGGCGACAAGATAAACCGGATTCGTCTGCATGTTACGTATTCGCAAAGCGATTATTCCCGCGGCCGGGTTCGGCACGCGGTTCCTGCCCATTACCAAAACGGTGCCCAAGGAAATGTTGCCGGTGGGCGACAAACCGGTCATCCAGTACGTGGTGGAGGAGGCGGTGGAAGCCGGTCTGAACGAGATTTTGGTGGTGATCAGCCGGGGCAAGGAAGCCATCCCGGATTATTTTGCGCGGAATCCGGAGCTCGAGCGGCGCCTGGAGGCGACCGGGAAAGGCGAACTTGCCGAGGGGCTCCGGCGCCTTTCGGAAATGGCCCGGATTCATTACGTTTACCAGAACGAGATGAAGGGGCTCGGCGATGCGGTGTTGCAGGGGCGGGCGTTTGCGGGCGATGAACCGTTCGGTGTTCTGCTGGGAGATACGTTCATCGGGCCGGGCCCGAGCCCCGTTCCGTCCACTATGACCCGACTCGTGGCGGCCTTTGAGGAGCGCGAAACCTCCGTGGTCGCCGTGGAGCCGGTCTCCTCCGAACGGGTCGGCCGCTACGGCGTGGCCGGCGGCGAGGCGGTGGCCCCGGGGGTCTTTTGCCTGCGCGAAATGGTGGAGAAACCGGCCGCGGACGAAGCGCCCGTGATCGACCCCGGTTCCGGGGCGGGGCCCGGGCATTACGCCTTTGCCGCCCGGTACGTCTTTACGCCTGGCCTTTTTCCGGAGCTGGAGAAAACAACGCCCGGCAGGAACGGCGAGATTCAGCTCACCGATGCCATGAAGGCCCTGATGGAGCGCGAGGGATTTCACGCCGTCGTCCTCTCCGGTGTCCGGCATGACATCGGCAATCCCGACGGGCTGCGGAGGGCGCTGCAATGAGTCGGAGTCCGGCGTTCGATGCCGCCGCCTATCCTTCCGGAAGCCGCCGCCCCGCGACGGCGGATTCGAAACAGGAATGACCCCATGATCTCCGAAAAGCATTGAGCCCGGGAGGCTTCTGCCAATGATTTCTGTTATGCGTACACTGGTTACCGGCGGCGCCGGTTTTCTCGGCAGCCATCTTTGTGAACGGCTCCTTTCCGAGGGGCACGAGGTGATCTGTCTCGACAATTTCTTTACGGGCAGGAAGGCCAATGTCCTCCATCTGGAAAAGAATCCCCGCTTCGAAATCATGCGGCACGACGTCACCGATCCTTTCAAGGTCGAGGTCGACTGGATATTCAACCTGGCCTGCCCGGCCTCGCCCATCCATTATCAATACAACCCGATCAAGACGGTGAAAACCTCGGTGGTCGGGGCGATCAACTGCCTGGGCCTGGCCAAGCGGGTGAAAGCCCGGATTTTCCAGGCGTCGACTTCCGAGGTGTACGGGGATCCAACCGAACACCCCCAGCGGGAAACCTACCGGGGCAACGTCAATCCGATCGGGCCGCGCGCCTGTTATGACGAAGGCAAACGCTGCGCCGAGACGCTGTTCTTTGACTACCACCGGGAGAACGGGGTCGACGTCCGTGTCGCCCGTATCTTCAACACCTACGGGCCGCGCATGCTGGAGGATGACGGGAGAGTGGTGTCGAACTTTATTATTCAGGCGCTCCGGGGAGAGGCTATTACGATCTACGGCAAAGGTGAGCAAACCCGGTCGTTCTGCTACGTCGACGACCTGATCGAGGCGTTCATGCGGCTGATGAAACAGGAGGAAACCGTGGGGCCGGTGAATCTGGGCAACCCGTCCGAATTCACCATTCTCGAGCTGGCGGAGAAAGTGATCGAGCTGACCGGAAGCGGATCTAAAATCGCCTTCCGTCCACTGCCGGCGGATGATCCCCTCCAGCGCCAGCCCGACCTGGCCCTCGCGAAGAAGTACCTGGGGTGGGTGCCGGTCATTCCCCTGGATGAGGGGTTGAGACAGACCATAGCGTTTTTCCGGGAGCTCGCCAAGGCGGGAAGGGTGCAGACCGGTGCTTCGGATTCCTGACCGGGGGGTTCTCGGTTCTTGCCTTGTGGTGAAGAAAGGTGCAGATTTTCGGGCCACAGCGGGTTGATGCGTACGGAATACGTCCAAACGTCCAACCGGCAATCAACGACAAAGCTCTTCCCGCCGGCGCGGACGGCAATCAAACCATGAATGTTCCCTTACTCGACCTGAATGCGCAGAATCTCGCGCTCGAAAATGAATTGAAAGATGCCTTCGATCGAGTCCTTCATTCGGGCCGGTTTATTCTGGGTCCGGAGGTCGAGGGGTTTGAAGGAGATGTGGCCCGTATGGCGGGCGCCCGGCACGGCATCGGGGTGACATCCGGAACCGACGCCATTCTGCTGGCGTTAATGGCCCTCGACATCGGCCCGGGCGACGAGGTCCTTTGCCCGAGTTTCACCTTTTTCGCCACGGCCGGGTGTATCGCCCGCACCGGGGCCATTCCGGTTTTTGTCGATGCCGAACCGGCGAGCTTCAACCTCGATGTCGCCGACGCGGCCAGGAAAGTATCGCCAAAGACAAAGGCCGTCATTCCGGTGCACCTGTTTGGCCAGTCGGCTGACATGGATGCCGTTATGGCGCTGGCGGACGAACACGGGCTGGCCGTAATCGAAGACGCCGCCCAGTCGCTGGGTGCGGCCTACAGGGATCGCCCGCTGGGAGGGATCGGCACGTTTGGAACGTTCAGCTTCTTCCCCTCCAAGAATCTCGGGGGTTTCGGTGATTCCGGAATGCTGGTCGCCAACGACGACGAGCTCTCCGAGAAAGCACGGATTCTGCGGACCCACGGCTCGAAACCGAAATATTACCACAAGTACGTCGGCGGCAATTTCCGAATGGATCCGCTGCAGGCGGCCCTCCTCCAGGTCAAACTGCCGCACTACCCCGACTACACCGAGAGACGCCGGGCCAATGCCGCTTTTTACACGGAACACCTCGCCCGGTTGCCCGGTGTGGCGATGAACAACGGCCGGGTTGACGAGACTTCCGCCGCCGCCATCCTGCTCCCGCAGGCGAACGGCGACTGCCGGCATATATGGAACCAGTACACCCTCCGGGTCCCCGGTAACGGGCGGCGCGATGCCCTCAGGGCTCACCTGGCCGAGAGGGGAATCGGCTCCGAAATCTACTACCCGGTGCCGATGCACCGGCAGGAATGCTTCCGGGAGTTTTACCGCGGCGACGCGTTGCCCGTGAGCGAATACCTCGCCGCAGAGGCGATCAGTATTCCGGTCTTTCCGGAAATCACCGAAGACCAGCGCGGTGCGGTTGTTGAAGCGATTAAAGATTTCCTGGTCGCCGAAAGGTAGACGGAGTGATGTCGCGAACCAAAGGCGGGCGACGGGTCCGGGGCCTTGTGCCCGGCGGGGGGATTGCGCGTGGACCTCGGTCCCGTCGTCCCGGGATCCCGGGGAGTCGGCTTTTCAATTTTATTTGAAAAGAGCGTTGAGGTTTGGCGTTTGATGGGTCTTAAATGAGCTTTTCGTTTTCGTTCCGTTCCTTGTTTGAGAATTGAAGGCAATCGGCTGTAAATAAGTGAGCCGGTGGCGGTCATTTCTTCTGCAAGCTTTTATAATTAAGTGTTTTATGAATCACCTCCCGGTAGAAGTGACGGGGCGAAGCCTGCTCGAAACCCGGCAAGAAACGAACGGTGCGATGTCGCCCGGAAAATAAATCCGCACCCCGAATCAACCGATAGGCTTCCGGGCGGCAACCTCCGGGCAGGGAAATCCGGAGTTTCGGAGGGTCCGCCTTCTGCAATGACATTATGAAAAAAGCGCTCATTACCGGCATCACCGGGCAGGACGGATCCTACCTGGCGCAACTGCTCCTGGAGAAAGGGTATGAAGTCCACGGCGTCATCCGGCGGGCATCGACGTTTAATACGTCTCGGATCGATCACCTCTACCAGGATCCCCACAGCCCCGGGAATCGTTTGATTCTGCACTACGGCGATCTGGCCGATTCGGTCCAGATGGTGAAGCTGCTCTACGAGCTTGCCCCGGACGAAGTTTATCACCTCGGTGCCCAAAGCCATGTTCGGGTGTCGTTCGATATTCCGGAGTATACCGGGGACGTCGGCGGGCTCGGTTCGTTGAGAATCCTGGAGGCGATCCGTGAGGCCGGCCTGGTCAAGAAGGTTCGTTTCTACCAGGCGTCGTCTTCGGAAATGTTCGGCCAGGTCCAGGAGGTTCCCCAAAGGGAAACGACGCCGTTCTGGCCGCGTTCGCCTTATGGTTGCGCCAAGGTATACGCCTACTGGCTCACGGTCAATTATCGCGAGTCCTACAACCTGCACGCGAGCAATGGGATCCTTTTTAATCACGAATCTCCCCGCCGTGGAGAAACCTTTGTTACCCGCAAAATCACCCGGGCGGCGACACGCATCAAGACCGGCCTCCAGGATGCCCTCTACCTGGGAAACGTCGACGCCCGGCGCGACTGGGGATACGCCAAGGAGTATGTCGAAATGATGTGGTTGATGCTGCAGCAGGACAACCCGGACGATTACGTGGTGGCGACCGGTGAAACCCACAGCGTGGCCGAATTCTGCGAGGAGGCCTTCGGTCTTCTCGATCTCGACTGGAAGCAGTACGTAAAACACGATTCCCGTTACGAAAGGCCGGCCGAAGTGGACCTTTTGGTGGGAGATGCGGGCAAAGCGAGGAAACAGCTCGGCTGGGAACCGAAATACAAGTTCAAGGAACTCGTTAAACTTATGGTCGACCACGACCTGAAACTCGCTGAAGAGGAGGCGCGGTACGCGCGTTTCCGTGAAAGTGAACGCAGTGGCGCTTCGCGCTAACCAGGCGCCGCGCGGAATGGGCTTCATGCACCAGGAATCAGGATCCACGCACAGCGGCAAAGCCGCTACCAACCCGGTACAGCGCGGAACGCGTTTATTCGTATCCGGTCATCGAGGCATGGTCGGCAGCGCCCTGGTTCGCGCCTGCGAGGCGCGGGGTTGGACGAATGTCATTACGCGGACCCGTGATGAGCTCGATCTTACCAGCCAGGAAGCCGTCCGGGATTTCTACCAGCGGGAGCAACCGGACGCGGTCATCGTCGCGGCGGCCCGGGTGGGGGGGATTCATGCGAACAATACTTATCCCGCCCAATTCCTTTACGAAAACCTGGCCATTGCCCAGAACCTGATTCACGGGGCATGGGCGGCCGGAATCCGGCGCCTCCTGTTTCTGGGCAGTTCCTGCATTTACCCGAAGCACGCCCCCCAGCCGATGCCGGAGGATTGCCTCCTGACCGGCCCCCTGGAGCCGACCAACGAAGCCTACGCCATCGCCAAAATAGCCGGCCTGAAACTTTGTCAGTATTACCGGAAACAGTACGGGGTGCTGTTTCACTCGGCCATGCCCACCAACCTTTACGGTCCCGGCGACAACTACCACCCGGAAAACAGCCACGTACTTCCGGCCCTGATCCGGCGTTTTCATGAAGCAAAGGAGCGCGGCGATCCGGAGGTGGTCGTGTGGGGTACCGGAAAGCCCCGCCGCGAATTTTTGCACGTCGACGACCTGGCCGAAGCCTGCCTGCACCTTCTGGAACTTGAAGCGCCCCCCGACTGGGTCAACGTCGGGGTGGGCGAGGACGTGTCCATTGCCGAGCTGGCGGATAAAGTGAAATCGGCCATCGGGTATACGGGCACAATCAAATTCGATACATCCAAACCCGACGGAACCCCGCGCAAACTCCTCGATGTTTCCCGCATGAAGGATCTCGGCTGGGCGGCCGGGATCCCGATGGACGAAGGCATTGCCTCGACTTACCGGTCCTTTCTTCGTGAACAGGAGGCGACGGGGCTTCGCGCCCGGTAGGGTGGTTGGAACCGTTTTCTGTTCAAGGGGGACCCTGTGCCAAGAGCCGGGAAAAACAAAACGGACTATAGGGCGTATGCTCCTTTGCTCCGGCCATTTATGATAAAAATTTTCATTCGGAAACGAGGCACGGGAATAATACTGACCTAATTATGACCACAGCCTGCATCATTCTCGCCGGCGGCCAGGGCAAGCGTATGGCTTCGACCGATACTCACAAGGTTTGCTTTCCCATACTGGGGCGGCCGGCTATTTGTCGCGCGATCGACGCCTATAAGGAGGCGGGTATCCGGCATTTTGTGGTTGTTGTGGGGAAGATGTGTGATCAGGTCGTGTCGACGGTGTCGGCCGAGCACCCGGAGGTCACTTTTGTTTTTCAGGCGGAACCCAAAGGGACCGGGCATGCGACCCTGGTGGCGGCACGGGCATTGGAGGCCCAGGGGTTCGAGGGCAACGCTATGGTGACCATGGGCGACAAGGTGGTCGCACCGCACGTGGTGACCGAACTGTTGGACCGGTTTGAGGCCCGGCGGCCGGCCCTCGCCCTGGCCACATTGCCGTACGACGAATCCACCAGCGCTGGCCGAGTCGTTCTGGATGGGAACGGGGCGGTCCTCGGAATTGTGGAAAAGCCGGACCTGGACGCCGCCTGGCGGAAAGGGGAAACCCTTTCTCTTGGTGGAGACGAGATCCCCGCCGGTTCCCTCGAAGCGGCTGATATTCGCGGCAACGGATCACTCTACCTTTTTCAATTCGAAGCCCTTTTGGGCGCCTTATCCGGGCTGACGACGGGGAACAGCCAGGGTGAGTTGTACCTGACCGATACGGTGGGACTGATTCGTGCAGCCGCGGACAACGTTGAGGCTGTCGAGGTCAAGCGTAATCAGGACCTGATGGCATTCAACACCCCCGCCGAACTGGTTGCCATTGAGCAGGTGTTGCGGGCGCGGGAACAACCCCGGCGTGTGCGTGCCCGGGAGTCCGGGGAACTCGGTTATGATGCCTTCAAGCCCGCCCGCGAGTGGCTCAGTTTGCTCCGTGATCGAGACGAAGGGTTTTTCTCGGTCCTGGCCGGGGTGTACGGTTCAAATAGGGACGCGCTCAATGAGCAGGCGGATCAGATGATACGGGTCGTCGAGAGATTCGCCGAACGCCATGGCGCGGAGCGTTTCATGATTATCTGCCGGGCACCCGGGCGGATAAATCTTATGGGTCGGCATATCGAACACCGCGGGGGCGATGTCAATGTCATGGCGATTAGCCGGGAAACGATTGTCGCCGCGGCCCCGAGGGATGACGACGAGGTCCATTTACATAATTTGGATACGAGGTTTGAGGATCGATGTTTCCGTATTCGCGACATCCTGGAGGGGACCAGCTGGGACACCTGGCTTGACCTCATCGATTCACACACGGTGCGTGAAGTCATCGAGCAGGCCCCGGGTGACTGGAGCCATTACGCCCGCGCGCCGCTTCTGCGACTCCAGCACGAAGCGCCGGATTTGGTGCTCAGGGGAATGGACTGCGTTGTCGGCAGTAATATTCCTATTGGCGCCGGGCTATCATCCAGTTCCGCGCTTGTCGTTGGGTTTGCCGAAGCCGCCATAGCCTTCAACCGCCTGAATGTGGAGATTGCCGACCTGATCGATCTTTGTGGAGAAGGGGAGTGGTTTGTCGGTTCACGGGGCGGCAACGGAGATCATGCGGCCATCCGTACCAGTCGAATCGGTACGGTTACCGAAATCGGGTTCTTCCCTTTTACTTTCAAGAAGCAGGTTGCTTTACCGGAACACCTTCGGGTCATTGTTGCCCACAGCGGAATCGAAGCGAAAAAGAGCGACGGAGCTAAAGACGCCTTCAACCAGCGGATCGCCGCCTACGAAATTGCCCAGATGCTCCTGGCCCGGAAATGGCCGGCGGCCGCCGGTATCCAAAGGTTGCGCGACCTGTGTCCTCACCGCCTGGGAGTAGGCGCCGACCAAATTTACCGCGCGCTCAAATTGCTCCCTGAGAATCCCACCCGCGAGGAACTTCGCGCTCTTTGCACCGATGAAGAGCAGGAACTGCTGGATCGTCATTTTGCGACGCACGCGGACATCGGTCCCTACAATTTGCGGGGTATTGTGCTGTACGGCTTGAGTGAATGCCTCCGAAGCGAGCGTTTTGCTTCGGTGCTGGAAGCGGGAGATGTGCGGGAAATCGGGTGCCTGATGGCGGCAAGTCACGACGGTGACCGGGTGGTTGCCGGCGAAGCAGGAGAACCGCGCTTTCCCTTTTCGCTCGATTTTAGCGATTCGGCGCTTGATGCGCGGGTTGCCCGAAACGCAAACCTGCTTTACGAATCGGGAACATATGCCTGCAGCACTGAGGAAATCGACGCTCTTGCGGAAACCGCCAACGCCGTTCCCGGAGTGATTGGTGCCCAGCTTTCCGGCGCCGGACTTGGCGGCTGTATCATGGTTCTTGTTGAAGAGGATGCCATCCGGAATCTGATTAAGTGCCTGGAGAAGCACTACTATAAACCCAGGGAGCTGGAGGCGAAAATTTACAGCTGCGTCCCGGTCGAGGGTGCCGGGCTCTTGCGTTTCTCACCGCAGGAAGTTTCGATCTGATGGAAATGGCAGCGAGTCGGTTTTGTGCTTCGTTCGAAGAGGGGAAAATAACTCCGTGCTACCCGTAGTTTGATGTTACGAACCCGGAACTTTGTGGGAATTTGGGCAAAAACGGTCTTGAAGGGCCGGACTGCGGGTCTGGTTAACACGCACCCGGATGGAAGGTTTCCGGATTCGTTGATTATTTACCGCGTTATCCTTTTTTCTGGCCTTTTTCTGGCATTGATCGATACCTCTCCCCTGGATGGCCAATCTCCGCAGGCGGCTATTGCCTTCCTGGCGGAACAGGAAAAACCCGAGTTTCGGGAAGGCCATAAACTCCCGGCACTATCCCACTGGCGTTTTCTTTCACCTGATGTCGCCCGGGTATTGGCGGAGGACTGGGGGTTTGCACTGCCCCTGCACGTCCGGCCGGATCATATTGATCAATTGGACGATCCCAATAGTGATCCGGGGCGAATTGTGCGCCTGGCGCGCGATCACCCGGAAATATTCAGGTTGCAACTTGTAGTCGCGCCGTCGCGGGCGTTTGATTTCGGATTGGACCGCGAGGATATGCCGGAGGGGACGTTCTACCGGAATGAGAATGGAGCGCTTGTCGAGGGGGAATACTACTTCAGTCCCTTGGCGCCAAACAGCGCATTTGTGAGAATTGGACGATTATTCGCGGAAATGATCGAGACGGTCGAAAGGTATGCTTCGGTTTCGATTATTCTTAATGGAGGCGAATACGGCTTAAAGAAACCCCATTTCGTTCCGCAACGCATTGCCGGACAGGATCCGCTGGTTATGGAAGAGTGGAGAAACGACGGGCGTTCCTGGCTCGAGTTTACCAGTTCTCACAAGGCACGGCATGAACGTGTCGTGCGACGAGCTTTGCTGCGAGCGGCTCCCGATGCCATGTACATCCATTACAGCGAGGTCGGCGGCGGACATACGCGGAGAAAGATGGTACCTGATTGGGAGAATCACGATTTCCTCTACCAACCGGGAGTCAGTGACCTGGCTGCGCCGCCTCTTTATTTCCGCCACGCGAATTCAGGATTCACCGGCCAGCGAGATATGCTTTCCCAACTCCTGAACGCGCGAGGCCAGGAATTATCCATGGGTGCCGCTTTTGCTTACTACTGGGTTTCGGCCGGTTGGTATCGACGGAATCCCGATTTGATAGCCGATATCGAGCGTTACGAAGGATTTTTAAAGATGTGCTATATCGCCGGCGGCATCGGAACCATTGCCGGTTATTTCGGCTCCCGGCCGTACCAGGACCCGGTGGAAACGACCTTTCCCCAGTTCATTGCCCAATCACGCATACATGCGTTTTTCAGCCATCTCGATGAATTTCTCCTGGAAAGCAGCTTGTTGCCCGGCCCAGACAGGCATAGGTGGAGCCGGGATCTTCCGGCCTACGAATTTCCGACGGGGAACGGGAACCGACGGGTGTTGGTGCGCAAACATCGGGACCGTGATCAATGGCTGGTGGGTGCCTGGGCGGCGGATGGAAGGGCCGGAAGCGTCGAAGTGGAAATCCCGTTGGCGGGGAAATTTGACCTGGAAGCGATCGCGGAAACAAATGTTTATTTGATCGAGATTGCTGACGGATTATCGCAGAAACGGAAGAAACGTCCGTAAGGACCGAGGAAGCTTACCTGTCATGGCAGAGTTCCGGGACCTTATTTGGGTGCTGTCTTCATTTTCGAAGAACGGAAATGGGGTCTTTTTGAGTCAATTGAAAAACTATCATGGAGAAACAACTATCAGGTGAACCGCTTTCGGGACTTCGGCTGCCGACTGGAGAAATCACGACCGGCGACCGGCCGGCCCGTACGTTGCGTAAAAGGAATGCCCGGATCGCCCGGGCGTTGAACTTGGCCGGGAAACGGGTCCTCGATATCGGTTGCGCCGAGGGATTGCATTCGCTCTATATGTCCGAATCGGCGAAGGAGGTCGTCGGTATCGATCATCGGCAATCCGTAATCGACCGAGCGGAGGCAAACAGGCAGTTGCTGGGGATTTCCAATGTCACTTTCAAATGTGGGGATGTGCGCGACCGAGAGCTGTTTGGAGGCATCGAACGTTTTGACCTGGTAGTGGCGTGGGGGCTGCTCCACCGGGTGGCCGACGTTTTTTCGTTCCTTCAAAGCGTCGGACCTGTTGCCGATGCTTTTTCACTGGAGTGGCGAACACCGGTTTTGCCCTTTATGTCAAGATTGAGCCTGGCCTACCATTCCCCGATTGGAGATGCACTCGATCCGATGAACCTGGAATTCCGGAAAAACGGCGGAGAAGGTGGGGAGCGGGCGATTGCCGATTCCGAAAAGATCGAAGGGTATACGGGATTCTGGGAACCGACGCCCGGAGCGGTCCGAACCATTTGCCGGCGATTGGGCTTTCACCACATACGACTCCTGGGCTACGGGGAGAACTTGAAGTCCGAGTTCCGAACCGTGGCTCGGGCATGGACGGGCCAGGCGATTCGGAAACTGGCCGGTAAAGCCGTTCATCAGATTCCGCTTGCACGTGTTCATATGGTTTTTGAAAAAGAGCCGGGAATGATTGAGCTTCGTGATCCTTTTGGGAGTGATGTCAAACTTCCGGAATGGGAGCAGGCGGCCCGGTTTTAGCCGGTGAACCGTTTCCCTGCCGACAATTTCCGATCCAGGACCTGTCAGGAAGGCAAGGTTGTCTCCGGATGCAAATGGAAGCTGCTGAAGTAGCGAAAAAAGCCCGGTCCGGACTTCGATGGAATGCCGTTGGAATGGGGATTGGAACGGTCTTGCGCCTTGTCCAGGTTACAATTCTCGCGCGTATCCTCGGTCCCAGCGCCTTTGGTGTTATCGCCGTCCTGATGATCGTCGTTGATCTCGCCCGTTTATTGTCCGAGGCAGGGTTGGCTGAAGCGATCATTCAACGGAAAACGGTCAGTCACGAGCAGCAGTCGACGCTTTACTGGTTGAATCTCGGGTTCGGCTTAGTCGTCTTCCTGATCATCCTCGGCCTGGCTCCTTTTATCCAAAGGGTTTTCGGGTTTCCGCAGTTGACCGAGCTCGTTTCTGTGGTGGCGGTTGCCGTCATTCTCAATGCCGCGGGCACGCAGATCCAGTCGATGATCCGGCGAACTCTCGATTTCGGTAAGATTGTGTTTGCCGCGAATTTTTCTTTATTCGTTGGGCTGTGTGTGATGACCGTCAGTGTCACTGTCTTCGGATTGGGCGTATGGGCGTTCGTGTGGGGAGCGCTTGCCGAAGGGATCGTTCGCCTGACAGTTTTATTTGCCTTCGCCATTAAAGGGAACTTTCTGCCGGGATTCTACTTTTCCCTGGGAAAGGTAAAAGGAATGCTCGCATTCGGTGGGTACCGGGCCGGTGGAATGCTCGCCAATTTCTTTGCCGGACGTGCGGACCAGATCTTGATTGGGACTTTTTTTTCGGCGGCTTCGCTGGGAATCTACAATCTTGCGTACAATTTCAGTTCGCTCCCAGTCAAAAAGATAAATTCGGTGGTAACGAGGGTGGCATTCCCCGCATTCTCCAGACTGCAGGATGATCGGTCGCGTTTGAGGGAGGGATACCTGTCAATGATCGGACACCTTTCGATTGTGACTGCACCCCTGATTGCCGGCCTTGCGGGAACAGCTCCGGTTGTCGTTCCTCTTGCCTTCGGTGAAGAATGGGTAGGGGGCGTTCCACTCATCCAGATCGTCCTGATCTATGCCTTCATCACAGGGATAACCGGTCCGGTCGGAACGCTGATAATGGGTGCGGGACATGCAAATTGGTCCCTCTACTGGAACCTGGTTATGCTTTTGTTCAAACCGGCCATAATCGCAATTGCCGCTATGAGTGGCTCCGTCCACCTTGTGGCCTGGGCGCTCGTCGGTATGGCGGGCATTTCCCTTCCTGCCAGTTATTATTTTATGATCCGCAAGATCATCGGGAACGTCTTCCTTCAGATGATGCGGAGAATTGCAAAGCCTGTTTTGGCTGCCCTGGTCATGTTTTTTGTCCTTTTGGCCGCCGGATCGATCCTTCAGCCCCTGCCGCTGGGGGCCCAGGCGGCGATCCTCTTAATCACAGGGGCCTTGACTTATCTGATCGTGGGGCTTCGACTGTTTCCGGAAGAGCTGCGTTTTCTTCTTAAGGCAGCATGGAGATGACCGGACCAAACGCGAAGTCCTTTTTTGTAATCAGGGACCTGAGTAAACAAAACCTATTTCCTGAGTCCAGGCTGTCAGAATCAAATAGTATTTCGCTGATAAAATGAACGATATTTCCATGTATCCGAATAGACGACGGAAAAAAGAGTCCACGATCCTTCCCGTGGGTATTATCTGGTGTTTTGCGTTGTTCGCCTTTGGTATGGGCCTATTGGCTGATTTGGCCCTGTTGGGCGTCTATACCATGGCGATGACGTTGGCATTTATGATTTCTCCCAGGATTGGGCTGCCCGCTTTTGTGATGGTACTCCCCTTTGAGCTTCACCTTGCGGAAACCATGCCGATCAGCGCCTTTGTCACCCTGATGCCGGGAATGATCGTGGGATATCTTGTTTACTGTATGAGGGTGGGGAGAAAGGCCCCGTTTGAAAGGGGAGGAATTATTTTGGGAGGAGCCCTCATTGCGGCGGCGTTGCTCTCGTTTGCTTCATCCGATTTACCGCCCCAGTACCGCATGTTTGTATCGTTGTGCTTGATGATCGCGATTTTTCTGGTTTGTGCCTCAATTATGAAGCATGAAAGAGAAGGTCTTTTCTTCATAGGACATGGATTGATTGCAGCAAGTGTCATAGGCGGCGTCGGTGGCTTTCTTTATATTGGAAGCAGTGATTACGAGGTTGTCCAGGAGATTGGCACAGGGGGGCGGCTTGCGATAGGTGGAAACGTAAGGGCAGTAGCGAATGTTGTAGGATTGGGCCTTTTTATCCTGATCGCGAGTGCACTTCTGAAAAGAAGGGACTTCTTTTATCACGAACAGGGAGAAAGGATGTTTCCATTGGAAAACAATATTACCCTGAGGGCCTTTTTCATTTTGTTGCTCGGATTTTTCCTTGCTGCGACGGCGATGCGGGGAATGATCGTCGCCTTAGCCGGGGGATTGTTTGCAGTTATCGTTGTCTCGATGCTTTTTTCCGGCGATCGTCGGAACCGATTTCAGCTTTCAATCTGGGCATTGCCGATCATTGGGATTGTGATTTATTCTGTTATGGTTTTGACGTTGACCTATATCGACCCGGAGATCCTGGGAGGTCAGTTTGCGTTGAGAATGGAGCGCCTTATCTACGAACCCCTATCAGATCCAAGGGTTGCGATATGGATGGGGACTCTCGGTCAGCTTGTTGGCAAGGAGTGGTTTTTCGGCACCGGTTTGGGTACATTCCGATGGATGGCGGCGCAGGCGGGATTCTTCTTTTATGCCCATTCGGTATTCGTTGATTTGCTGGTCGAAATGGGCGTGGTTGCATTGTTCAGCATGCTGGGATTTCTGGGCTTGGTTTTTCATAAGTTCTATAAACAGAAAAATGTTTTTGGGATTGGGCTTCTTGTTTTTCTTATACTCTCGTTTAGCACGCATGGAAGTTCATCGAGTAAGGCATTCTGGATAACATTGGGATTGGTTTATGGGCTCGCTTTAGCAGCAAGTTTCGGATCGAATCTGCCCAAAAGGGCGCAACAGCGGCCGATGTCCCGTCCGCCCTATGGAACTTCCCCTTCACGGATGAAAGCCGTTGCAGGGCAGCAGGTAGGCGATCATTGATTTCGGACTCATGCCCAGGATTCGGAAATACCGGCACACGTCCAGACCAGGCAGAATCATCAAGGACAGTCGGATGGCGGTTCGTGGATATTCGTACATATGGATTTAAGTTGTGTCGGTCGCGATATCTAATGGAATAAAAAAATGGAAAACAAGCGACGTAGCGGTGCGGGAGGAATAATCAAGCGCGTATGGAATTTTTCGATGTTGGAAAGGCAACTTTCACGTTTGTCACCCGAAAGCTATATCAGGTGGATAACCTTGGCTTACAGGTTTGGTTGTTTACGTAACCCTCACCCGGGAGTTCGATTTTCATGCGGGCCGGAAGGAATATGGCGGGTCGAAGATAAGGGCGAGAAATTGATGATTCCGTCACATCGTAGGGCCCCCCGGTATTTGCACAGTGGTATTCAGGGGATCCTGGAGCGATTGATAAAACGTTATTTTCCCGACCCGAGTCATCTGTTTAGATTGAAGGATGCCACTGTATTTGACGTCGGCGCGAACATTGGAGAGTTCTCGATGGCATGCATAAGTAAAGGAGCGAAGCATGTCATCGCTGTCGAGCCGGACGAGATTCCGTTTCAATGTTTGCGGGGCAATCTTGGTGAGCGATTGCCTCAAGCGTCTGTCGAACAATGTGTTTTGAGTGACAAACCGGGCACAGTCACATTTTACGTTTCAACAGAAACGGCGGATTCGTCGTTTATAACGCCGGAGCACTACACAGAAGCAATAAAGATGAGGGCTGTGACACTCGATGAGATTGTTCAAAAATACAATGTAAAAGTCGATGTGTTAAAGGTCGAAGCAGAAGGGGCGGAACCGGAAGTTTTGGAGGGCGCTTTGCAAACACTTCGGAATCAATCCCCTTATCTGACCGTAAGAGCGAGTTACGAACGTAATGGAAAAAGCACTTTCAAGGATTGCGAAAGGATTTTGAGAGAAGCCGGATACGAATGCGTTGATGGCGGGGATGGAATGCAACTTATTGCATGGAAATCGTAGCTGTCGGAGAGAATTTTCAGAACTTACCGGAGCAATTCCGGAATTGGCGTGGGTGAGTGGGTACAATTGCCTTATACTCCCGGTCGCCATATTTTCGGATTTCTTCGTAGTGAGGGGGGTTATGCCCCGATTCTTCGCGTCCCCGGATCTCCCGGGATAGCCGCTGTTTTCAAAAAACTTGGTGACGGAGAGTATAGATAAATTTTCCTGTTAACCAAACTCGTTGAGATTTACGTGATATCTCCGAGCCTCTCCGGCGTAAATACATTTAAAGCGACGGTTGGAATTAAATTTTGTTTCGATTTGGGCGCTATGAATTGGCTTTTCTTGTTTATTATTATGAATCTTCCTGGCTCATGAAACCGACGAATCGAGGGAAAAACGACACTAGGCGTTACTACCTGGTAGAGTTTTTCGGTCCGTCGGGTTGCGGGAAATCAACGGTGGCTCGGGAATTGGCAAAAGGGATCCCTGATCCTTGTATTTCCCGGGAGGATCTCTTACGTCCGGGGGGGAAGGCGGCCGGTTACTCGATGTATCTCCGTCTGCCGGTGATCTATCCGGTTATATCGTTTTGGCTGTTACGTCTCGCCTATTCGACAGCTCCGAATAATTGGAGTGAGATGGCCCGTTTTTGCAATGCGTTTTTATTGCATAAATATTGGCTCGACCGTGCCCTGGCCCGCCAGGAAGCTAATGTTATTTATGATCAGGGACTGCTTCAGGCTATATGGACGATCTTATTCGATGCGAAACCCCGTGATTGCCATTTAGACATAGTCCGGAAGCTTTGCCGGATGTCTTATCAGAACAGGAAGGTAAAGATTGTCTGGTTTCGGTGTTGCGCAAGGGTAGCAGCGGAACGGCTTTTTTTGAGGAAACGCGGGCGCAGTCGGTTGGATGGTCTTGGTTTGGAGGATATTAGCGAGTCGATTCAACGGAATCAATGGATCTTTGGAATAATTGAAGAGGGATTGCGTGCGGAAAAGATACCGTGGCTTGAAATCGATGCGGATGGCGCACTGGAAGAAAATGTTTCACTACTGGTGGAGGGTTTGAGTGATTGATTCGGAGCGGAAGATCGAACGGGTCGTCTGTATCACATCGACGTTTCCAACTGCGAGTCGTTTCTGGCGTGGAACATTTGTAGAGAATTTTTGCGTTGAGTTGCAAAGACTTGGGGTCGATATCACGGCAGTGGTCCCGCAGGGGTTGCATGCTGGAGTCGAGGATTTTTTTAGACGACTTTTGCGCGGAAACTCCGGGAATCGGAAACCGATCAAAACGAGAATCGCCGGGTATCCGTCGTTTTCAGTCTTGAGTAGAAAACATCGGATGTTTTCGGTGATGAATCGGGCATTATGAAAACGGAGTACCGAAAGAACCCTGGATCGAATT
>PXDC01000105.1 GCA_003565135.1 Verrucomicrobiota bacterium | reverse complement strand
CCTTCGGAACGAAGGAAAGGGATCAATCCGTCAGCAGTTCCTGTACTTTTGACCGCAATGTGTCCGAGCGGAAAGGCTTGGGCAGGAAATGCGTATCCTGGCTCAGTTTTTCCTCCAGGATGACAACATCTTCGGTGTAGCCGGAAAGGAGGAGGATTTTTGTACTCGGAAACATTTCGCGGAACCGTGAAGCCAGCTCCAGGCCGCCGACACCGGGCATAACCAGGTCGGAAATCAACAGGTCGATCCTGGTTTCCTTGTCCTGTGCCACTTTCTCGATCGCTTCCTCGCCGTTCTGCGTTTCGATGACTTCATGGCCCTCGTCCCGGAGAATCTTGGAAAAAAGCGAAAGGGCCGAGGGTTCGTCTTCGACGAGGAGAATGCGTTTGCCCGAAGTGGCTTTGGTTGCGGCGGATCGTGTTTTGGAAGAACTGGTGCTCATGGTATAAATCGATGATTCCTGCTGAGATGGCAGGCTCGGTGTCTTGTTTTGCGGCGTACCCGGCTCAACGGGCGGCCACCTGGTTAAAGTTATCCTCGCGCTGCAGCCAGTGTATGGCGAACTGTATCAATTCAGTGGAGTGGCGCAGGTTGAGTTTGTCTTTGATGCGGAACCGGTAGGCTTCCACCGTTTTGAGGCGGATATTCATCACGTCGGAGATCTCGCGGTTGTCCTTACCCTGACCTATCAGTTCGATGACCTGTAATTCGCGGTTGGTCAATTTTTTGACCGGGTTGGGGGCCAAGCTGACCGGCCCCGCATGCGGGGCCGCGGTGGTGTCGAGTTGTGAGAAAAGGATCGATTTCAAACGCTCGCTCAGGTAGAGATGCCCCTCGGCGACCTTCCTGACCGCTTCCAGTACCTGCCCCGAGGGTTCACTCATCATGATATAGCCCCGGGCCCCGGATTGCAGCGTACGCTCCGCGTAGAAGGCTTCGTCGTGCATGGAAAAAACGAGGACTTTGACCCCGGGGAACGCCCGTTGCAGGTGCTTTAACGTCTCCAGGGCCTCGGAGAATTTAAAGTAGACATCAACCATGAAGACGTCCGGCGGATCGTTCCGGACCGCCGCGGGAATGGCCTCGACGGACTCGCAGGCACCGGCAAACGCCAGGCCCTCCGCCTTCTCGAGCAACGCCCGCAACCCGTCCGCGAGGACGGGATGACTGTCTATTATAAATATTTGATAAGGAATGGGATTTTTCACGCTTTTTAACACGGAGTGTAGCGTGAACCCATGCCTGTTCACAATCAGGTAACCCCTGTCCCACCGGACCCCCGAAATTCCCATGCGGGGATGGGGGAGGCCGGAAATCATCGGCAAGGGGTTTCCCCGATGCGAGACGGGCCCCCGGGCACCGGGGTTGCGGCCGCGACCCACAAACAGCCGGAGACGGGCCGATCGTCCGGGCGATTCACCTTGGCGGAACCGGGAACAAACCCGATGCTTCAGTGCTTGGCGACGTTTTCCTGCTCGACCCATTGCACGCAAAATTGAACCAGTTCGGTGGCGTTTTTCAAATCGAGCTTTTCCTTGAGGTGTGCCCGATGTGATTCGATGGTTTTGATGCTGACGTTGAGATTTTTCGCGATCTCCCGGGTGGTGCGCCCGCGCCCGATCAATTGGACCACCTCCAGCTCGCGGTCGCTCAGGCGATCGATGGGGGAGGATTCGGTGGGCGAGCGTCCGCGTACGATTTGCTGCAGCATCTGCGTGCCCACCCGCTCGCTCACGTAGATCTCTCCCTTGAGGATCTTGCGGATGGCCTGCAGGACCCGGTCGGCCGCCTCCTGTTTCATGACGTAGGCCTTGGCCCCGGCCCGCAAAACCCGTTGGGCGTAAATGTTTTCGTCGTGCATCGAGAGCACGAGAATGGGCAGGTCGGGGTAGAGTACCTTGACGTTCTTGATCAATTCGATCCCGCTGCTCCCGCGCAGCGACATATCGGCGATGAGCAGGTCGGGGGAGGTCTTGCTGACGCCGCTCAAAGCGTTGGGGGCGTCCTCGGCTTCCCCGCATACGGAAAGATCCTCCTCGCTGTTGACGAGGTCGGCCAGGCCCCGTCGCATGAGGGCGTGATCGTCGACGATAAAAACTTTAATTTTACGTTTCAATGGGTTTAACTCCTGTGTCATCGAGAACCGTTACCGGCTCTACGGGTTCGAAAAGACGCATTCGACAATGGCGCCTCCGTCGGGGGCATTGCTGAGGTTCAAGGTTCCGCCGAACTGGCGGCAGCGGTGTTTCATCAGGCGGATTCCGAGGCCTTCCTGGGAAGTCGGACGGTCGGGGAATCCGCGGCCGTTGTCACGGATGGTGAGGCGGCAAAGTGAATCCTCGACCCAGGCGAGGGAAAGGGAAACGCGGCTGGCCCGGCCGTGGGACACGGCGTTGCGAATCGCTTCCTGGGAGAGCCGGAAGAGGTGCAGGCGGGTATCCGACGCGGCTACCTGGATGGACGGATCGAGGGAGGTGCGGCATTCGATACCGGCGCGCTGTTCGGTCTCGCGGGTGAGTTTCTCCAGGTGTTCCACCAGGTCGCCGTCTTCCAGTTGCAGGGGCGAAAGGCTGTGCGAGAGGGCTCGAACATGTTGCAGGGCCTGGTTGATCTGCTCCGTGATCTCGCGGGCGAAGGAGGCGTTGGCGGGCGATTCCTTTTCCAGGATCTTCTCGAAGCGGCGCGAGAGGCAGGCAATCCCGGCCAAATCCTGGCAAAAATCGTCGTGCAGGTCCTGGCCCAGGCGCTCGCGTTCGAAATTACTGATCCTGAGGACCTCTTCGGTCAATTCCTGCTCGCGGCTGACGTCGATGAACATGCCGCAGATCAGGCGATCATCCGGCGAGACCGGGCGCACGCAGCTGACCTCCTCGATCCACACGGTTTCGTCCCGGTCGGTCACCATCCGGTACCGGTACCGGTGGAGTCCGGTTTCCAGGGCCGGGCCACGGCTGAAGGCGCGGAACGCGTCGAGATCGTCGGGGTGAACCCGTCCTTCCCAGAACCCGGGCAGGCACCAGTGTTTTTCCGATTGCCCGAACCACGACTCCACCAGGGGATCGATGAAGTCAAGGCATTCGCGGGAACCGCGCGCCCGCCATGAAATCACGTGGTTGCTGCGGGCGTAAAACTGGCTCAACTGTCCCCATACCTCCTGCTCGATCAGCGATTCCTGGACTGTCGGAAGAAATTGCAATCCGTTTTGAGGTCCCATTTTCATTTCATTTCCAGTCGATAGGCCGTCGAATCCCGGGTAGTGCAAGGATCCGTTCGAAACACGAGAAACCCCGAAGGGGATTGTGGACATGGCCGCGGTCGCTCGATGCGGATGACCGGTAGGTGAATTCACTCTACGCTTATATAATGGTTTGTACGCTAGCAAGTTATTTTTGCTTAATCAAGCTTTTTGGTAGGCTCGGTTCAGTTTTTATGCTTTTAACGAATATTTTCGATACTCTGCGTAAATATTTGTCCTCAGCGTCCGCTTTTTTGTGGATTTTCCCCCGAAGGGTTTTCCCTGAACAAATCAATGGATTGAAGGAGTAAGGCGGTTCCCCGGTAGGATGGGCGGGCCCTTCGGAAAACGCTCGGGGAGGATCGGTTTTCCGCCGGTCGCGGTGGGTGCCGGTTCTCGTGGTGAAGATGAAAAGGTTATCGGGGTTACCATAGCTCGGGTTCATGAAATCGGTTTCGTTGTCGTTTAGTTTAAAAGGTGTAAAGGGGACGCGATGCCCGGAGCGGTGACAACGTGAAAATCAAGACTCCGGCCGGCCCTGTTTCCTTTGTAAAAAATTCGATAAAAGAATAGTTAAGAAACTACGGGAGCGGCAATAAGGAAAACCCTCAGCTTTAGCCATGGGTTAAACCCTCATGAGGCATCGGGGCAAACCCTACGGCAGGGGCCGCACCCAAGCCCGTGAGCCCGCGCGGTACCCCGGCTATCAGAGGTTTGGGCCCGGGCTCGCGGGAGCGTATTTCAGCAGCAGGGTGTCTCCGTCCAGCGGCTGATGGGAAAGGAGGCGCAGGGAGAGGTCAAAACTTCCCGGACAAAGCGGCGTCCCGTTGCCGAACAGTCGGGCCTCCAGGGTGAGCCAGAGTTCATCCACGCAACCGGCCTGGAGAAAAGCGCTGTAGACCTGTCCTCCCCCCAGCAGGGCGCAGGCGCGGAAGCCGCGGGAGCGGAGATCGTCGACAATGTCCGGCGGGCTTCCGTCCGTGAACTCAAAGCTGTCGCGCTCGGCCTGGCCGGCATACCGGTCGGGCGACCGGGTCATGACCACACGAAGTTTTCCCGGCATCAGGCGGGTTCGCATCCATTCGGGGGCGACGCGGTAACTTCGACCCCCGAAAACCGCGCAGTCGAAACGGGGCAGGATCTCCCCGAGGTAACGGCTGTCCGCTTCGGAGGTGAAATCGCTGCCCGGTTCGTCGTGACGGGTGATGAAGCCGTCGAGCGAGATCGCGGCGACGAGGATGACTTTCATGGATCCCGAGCTTTCAGGATCCGTCGTCCTCGTGCAAGACATTCAGCCGCAGGAATCGGCGTTCCCGATCCCCGGCCGGAATTGCGTCGCGCACGGTCACGCGCTCGGTCCCATCCTCCCGTTCCGTCACGTCCAGGACCTCCCATTCGGCATTTTGCCAGGAGTCGGCCGCCAACGATTCGGAAACCTGCAGCCGGTACCGGATGTCCCCGAGGCCCTGCGGCCGATTGAACGACAGGGCCGGGTAAACGGCGCCGTCGTCGACGACGTTTTCCAGCGCGGGCAGGGCTTCTCTCCGGTCCGGTACGGGCAGGCCGGGGACGAGACCGAGGGCGTACCGAAGGAGGTCCGGGATACCGTCGCCCCCCGCCGCCAAGGCGTCCGACCCGTCGTGGTCCTCGAGGGGCTGGTGCTGGGCGAAAAATTCCTGCCAGTGGGCAAACGAGTGCGGGACCAGCACAAGTTCGACGGTCGCATCCCCGGTTTCGTAATCGTCGGAGGCGAGTATCTCGATCCCGATCATGGCTTCGTCGGGCGGGGTTTCCGAAGCGGTGAGACCCTGCAGGGTAAAGACAACACGGGTTTCGCCGGCGGGCAGAACAACCTCCGGCGGCAAGGGGGCGTAATCGTCGCCCGCGACGGCGTCCCCGTAGGTTCCCAGCGACACGGCGACATCGTGGGCCGGCTCGCTATCGGCGACAACCTGGAGGTCCACCGGATAAAGCGGGGTTCGGAGGAGGGTGGGGGCGGAGCTCTCCAGCGACAGAACCGGAACGGCCACCGCCTCCGGCACCACGGCTTGCAGCGCGGCGCCGAGATTGAGGCGCCCGCCCGTTATGGTTTTGCCGTCCAGCGAGGGAATCGGATCGACCGTGTCGAGCAGGAAGGCTTTGAGATCGGCCGCATCGAGTTCGGGATCGGCCGCCTTCATGAGGGCGAGGGCACCGGCGACAAACGGGGCGGCGAACGATGTGCCGCTGGCGGTTCCGTAACTGCCGCTCATCGTGGTCGAGTAGATACTCTGCCCGGGCGCGCCGAGGTGAACCAGGGTTTGCCCGTAGTTTGAACTGCCGGCGAGGCCGTCGCTGCCGGTGGTGCTGGCGACGGCTATGACATTGTCAAGATCGGCGGAATAGGCGGCCGGGTACGTCTTGGTGCCGTTGTCCATGTCTTCACCCGCGTTTCCGGAGGCGGCGACGAAGAGGATTCCGGCATCGCGCGAGCGTTCGATCGCCGATTTGAGGATGCGGTCGACCTGTCGCTGGTTCGGCGGCCTCTGCTCCTCGATGCCATAGGAGTTGTTGGTGGCGACGACGGGCACACCCTGTTGGCGCAGGTCGGTGACGTGATCCAGGGCGTCGGCCAGCCGGTCGGTGGTGAAACTTCCGTCGCCCACCCGGAGGGGAATGAGACTCACCTCCCAGTTCACTCCGGCAATCCCGATCCCGTTGTTACCAACCGCGCCGATGATTCCGGAGACGCGGGTGCCGTGCCCGTGCTGGTCGTCAAAGGCGTCCTCGTCGGCGTCGGGGACGAAATTCCGGCCGTATTCGACCGCTATATTGTCGGCCAGGTCGGGATGGTTCCGGGCGATACCGGAATCGATAACGGCCACGTAGACGCCGCGCGATCCGGTGGCAATATCCCAGGCGGAGGGAGCGTCGATTTTTTCCAGCCCCCACTGCAGGGAGTACGACGGGTCGTTGGGTTCGGTGGCGGGGAAATAGAGGCGGTTGACACCGGCCATGATCCCGTCCAGGCCGGCCGCTTCGATGGCCTCGACGGCCTCCTCCACCGCGTGAAGGGCCGTTTCCGATTCCACCGATGCGCCGCCCAGGACCGAGAGCTGCCGGATGCGCGCGCCCGGTTTCCCGTCCACCAGGGCGTAGGCATCGTGCCCGTTCAGAAATGTTTGCAGCTCGTGCAACGCCGCGGCCGAGTCCACGGAAACGAGGATCCGGTCCGCAACCGCGGCCCCCTGGTACAGCAGCTTATCGTCACCGGTTTCGGGGTCGTGACGCAGGTGTTCGATCAGTCGGACCGGTTTTTCGTCGCGACCGTACCGCACGACCCGGCGGCGTTCGGATTCGTGGTCACCGAGCGCCCGGGTGGTTTCGACCAGGACCTCCGCACCGGCGAACCGGTCGGGCAGGTCACGCGCGGCCACGGCGGCCGGGGCGGCTTCCGAGGGAATATCGGCGGGCCCGGCACGGCCTTCCATCGCGAGGAAAAACAACGTGCCGGAGATCAGGGCGATCAGGCCGCCCCGGGAAAGTAATAATAAGTGGTTCATCGATTCGGCGTTTCGGTCATTTTGACCCGGAATCGGCGATTCGAAAAGGGTTTCCCCGGATTTTGGGCGGAATTTACAGAAATTTAGCCAAACAGCGGGGAGCGGGAGATCGCCGGGAAAGCGGTCAAGGGGCGACCGAACGCCCGGTTCCGGAGGCCCGGCCCCCGCCGCGCCGGGTCCACTCGAACGCCGCCAGCACGCCCAGGCCCGCAAGGATCAGGAGGTCCCGCCCCAGGAGCCAGGGGTAATTGGTTTCGGAGGCATCGGTGACCCCGAAACACCCGCAGGAGATGTCGAGTCCCCGGATCCAGGCCGAGGTGATCAGGATGCCGAAAAGGACCGTCAGCGGGAGAAGAATGACGAGGGCACCCCTATAGCCCCGGCCGACCCAGAGCGCCGCCCCGGCCAGAAGTTCCAGCCAAGGCAGGTAGAGCGCGGTCGCCACCGCCACGGTGTAGGGGACGAGGCGATACGATTCGATATCGACGAGGAACTGCGCCGGGTCGACGATCTTGACCGCGCCCGCGTAGACGAACACGCCGCCGAGGACAAACCGGAGGGCCCATTGAATGGCGATAATCACAACCGCCCCTCCCGCCAATGACGCCACCCCCCGTGGAGAACGTAAATTTCGTCGTCGCCGGTTTCCTCGCGCAGCCGTTCGGCCACCTGGTGACTGGCCCGGCAGCCCCGGCTGCCGCAATAAACCACCACTTTCCTGCCCGGGTGCCAGCGGTCGAAAAAGTCGAACAGCAGATCGTCCCAGGCGTCCTCGTTGAGAAGCAGCGCCCCCGGGACATGGGCTTCCTCGTAGTCGTCACGCGAACGGGCGTCCACCCACAGGACCTCCTCATCCCACGCATCGACGACGGCGAGATTGACCTCGCCCTCCGCCAGCGAGTCTTCCGACCAGGGCGGCGCGGCCGGGTGGAGCAAGGCGGTGGCCGCGGCCAGGAACACGGGTAGCAAAAGCAGGATAAGAACCTGCCGTAACACCGGCGTCATCCCGGCGGCGGGCGGTTCCGGATTTCGGTCGCCTTTTACCATTTTGTAACGAAAAGTGCGTCGCGGGCGATTGCAAATCCGCCCGAACTCGTTCAAGGTAATCGGTGTTCTGCTGATTGCAATCCTTTCGCTTATGAATCTTAGAGCCGCTGTTTTCACCGTCGCCCTCCTGGCGATTCCCTCGTTTCTCTCCGGCCAGCTTTCCTTTGAAACGACCGAGATTCATGTCGACGTCGAATACGGCGCCGAGCGGGTGGAGCGCGATTTCGCGTTCGAGAACACCGGAACCTATGCGGTCACCATCCGGGAAATCCGCAGCAGCTGCGGCTGCACCACGGCGGACCTGGAAAAGCGCACCTACGAGCCGGGCGAGGGCGGGAAAATCACCGGCATCTTCACGGTCGGAAACCGGGTGGGAGAGCGGGTGAACACGATCAGTCTCGAAACCGATGATCCGGCCAACCCGAGTTACAACCTGCGCATGGTGGTGGACATCCCGAGGGCCCTGACCCTGTCACCCCGCTTCCTGAGCTGGCGGCGCGACGGCGATGCGGAGACGCAGACCGTGGACGTGGCGTTTCATCCCGATTCACCGTTCGAGCTGGAGGAGGTCGAGGTCGAAAGCGAGAACTTCGAGGTCAGGGTGATTGCGGACGAGGAAAACGAAAACCGGTACCGCCTGGAAATCACCCCGCTCAATATCAGCGAACCGGAACGGACGGTGATCTTCCTCAAGACCTCGCCCGAGGTCTCCAACCCGCGCGCGTTTTCGCTTTACGCCTACATTCGCTGAGGTCCGGCGCGGGGCTTGTCCGACGGGCGGTGCGGGATTGAATCCGGGACCGCCCGGTGCGAGACTGGCGACCATGATGAATGTCAATCAACGGCTCCAGCGCTACTTAAGTGTTGCCCCGTCGGTGGAACGGGCTGTTTTTGTCGCCCCGAACGCCACCGTTCTGGGTGACGTCGCGCTCGGCGAACTCAGCAGCATCTGGTACGGCGCGGTCCTCCGGGCGGACATCAACCGCATCCGAATCGGGGACGGGACCAACCTGCAGGACGGGGTTGTGGTTCACCTTTCGGACGACCACGGCGTCGAGGTCGGGGCCTATACCACCGTGGGCCACCGCGCGATTCTTCACGCCTGCCGGATCGGCGGTGGCTGCCTTATCGGTATGGGGGCGGTGATCCTGGACGGGGCCGACATCGGGGACGGCTCCCTGGTCGGTGCCCATTCCCTGGTCACCGGTAACTTCACATGCCCGCCGCGGTCGCTCGTGCTCGGATCGCCCGCAAAAACGGTCCGTGCGCTGTCTCCGGAGGAATCGGAGAAAATCCGCCATTACGCGCTCAAGTATATCGAAGTCGGGCGGGCTCACGCGGCGGCGGCCGGACCGGCGGCAACCCCCGATTCCCGGTAGCGCGGATTGTTGCCGGCAGGCGGTCACCATCACGGGGTGCCGGGCGGGTAACGGCGGGTCCGGATAAATGACTGTCCACTAAGGGGTGCATTTGGTAAACAGGGGCATGTTGATGAAACCAGGGGAGAGCGGGAGGGCTTAAGCGTCGTGTGGATCCTACTTTCCAAGGTTATCGGGTGGCTGGTTTACTGGGTTTTGCCGCTGGGGATCGCCGTGGTGGCGGTGGTCGCGGCGGTGGGCGGCTATTTTTATTACCAGGACCACGCCGGCCTCGACCTCGACCGCAACCAGGCCATCGAGCGGCTCATGGACGAGGAGCAGCGGTTGCTTGCGGCGCGACAGGAACTGGAGGTACGCCTGTCGGAGGTGCGGCGGGAATTGACCGAAGCCCAGATCCGGTTGAACGAGGCCCAGCAACTGGCCCATAAGATCCGGTCCGCTCTCGGCTTTTGGGACCGCCTCTTCGCGGGCCGGGAAGAGCGCGAGCAGCGGGAGGAGGAACTGGCCCGCGTTGAATCCCGGGAGCGCGAGGCGCGCGAGCGGCTGCGGGAGATGGAAGCGCGGCGCGACCGATTGGCCGATGAGGTCGAGTCGACGGAGACCCGAATCCTGACCGTGCGCACGGAGCGCGCGGAATTGGACAGCGGCAATCCGGACCTCTTCCATTATGCCACCCGTTCCTGGGAAACGGTCCGTTTACCGGTGTTGGTGGGGCTGGGTATGCTGGTCGCCGGCCCCTGGGTTTTCAAAGGCACGCTCTTTTTCCTCTGGGCGCCGCTGCTGCGTCTCACACCGGCGGTGACCCTGCGCCGGGAAGTGTTGCCCCCGGTTGCGGGTTCTCCCAGCCGGGTTTCGGTGGGGGTGAACCTCGAGCCGGGCGAAACGCTCCTCATCAAGGAGAAATTCCTCCAGGCCTCGGACGAGGGCGTGCGCCGGCGGACCAAATTCGTGTTCAATTGGCGGGTCCCGTTCAGCTGTCTGGCCTGCGGCCTGATTGAATTGATCCGGGTGCACAATCCGAACAAGGAGGAAACCTTCAGTATCACCCTCTCGACCCAGGAGGAGCCCACAACGGAAATCGCGCTGATCGAGGTCCCGGAGGGGGGCGCCCTGGTGATGCGTCCGCGGTTCCTGGCCGGAGTGATCCTGCCCCCGGGCCGGCGCATGGAAATCCGCCGGTACTGGCGGTTTTTCTCCGTTCACGCCTGGATTACACTTCGCTTTCGTTACTTCGAATTCCGGGGACCGTGCCGGTTGGTGGTGTGGGGCAAGCGGGGGGTGCGCATCGAACACCTGGACAACCTGACCCGCGAAACGCGGCGGGCGCGCCGGACCAATCAGACCGCCACCATCGGATTCACGCCCCAGCTCCAGTACCACGCGATCCGGGCGGAAACGTTCTGGTCGTTTTTCCGCGGACGCAATCCGCTGTTCGACGACCTGTTCACCGGGACCGGCACGTTCGTCTGCCAGGAGATCGCCGAGCGGGGCAAGGAACCGGGCGCCAAGCGGTTGTGGTCGGGATTCTGGAACGGTGTGATGAAGATTCTCGGTTTGTGAGAAACCTTCAGCACTCCACATCCTTGCCTTCGCTTCCGAAAATAGCGAGGCGTTCCTCCTGCGTCCATTTTTGCGAGCTTTCGTTCCGGTAGTGGAATTGGAGCGCGCGGCGGCGGGCGGGTGAATTGTTGTGCGGCGTCCCGTGGGGCAGGAGGCCGTCGAACAGCAACAGGCCTCCCGGTTTGAGCGGCACCGCAACCACGCCGCTCTTGCCCTCGATCTCGGTGTCGCAGATTTGCCAGTCGCGGCGCTTGAAGTGGACCACCGGACCCTCCCTGTGGCGTCCGGCCAGGACCCGCATGCACCCGTTTTCCAGGGTCGCCTCATCGAGGGCGATCCAAACGCCCACCACCTTTGTGTCGAGCGGGAAGTCAAAGTAGGCGTGATCCTGGTGCCAGGGTTTTTCGCGTCCCATGCGGGGCGGCTTGAGCAGGGCCATGTCCTGGAACATGCCGGCGCGCTCACCACCCATGATCCGTTCCACCACGGAGAGCAGCTTCGGGTGGTGGGAGAGCTCCTTGAGGCGCCCGTCGAACTCGACGAAATACATCAATTTGCGAACGGCATCCTGCCGCGCTTCCGGACCGAGGGTGGACAGGACTTCGCGGGCCTTCGCCTCGAACATGATTCCCTCGAAATCCGGGTTGCCGCCCATGATCAGGTGGATCAGCCCGGCCAGTCCGGCTTCGACCTCCTCCGGCGTGAACGCGTTCTCGATGGCCAGGTAGCCCTGTTCGCGGTAGAGCTCGATGTGTTCGTCCGTGACGTTGTCGAGACCGTCGATGGGTTCGGCCAACGCGTCGTGAGCGTAGAGGTCCGGCGCGTGCATTTCCGCGCCCGGATCATAGCGCCCCTCGTTTTCCGGGAGGCTGGATTTCGGTTTATCCGCAGTGGCCATGGTCAATCAATCGGTTTGTGGTTCGAATCGTTCGGGCGCATAAGGCGACTCTACTCTCCGGCGCCACGTTTTCGGATTTTTTCGTAGCGATGGGGGTTATCCCCCGTTTCTCCGGGTCCCCGGATCTCCCGGGATAAACCCGGTCGCCCCATCCACGGGAGTGCCGCTGTTTTCGAAAAACTTCATGACGGAGAGTCTATAACCAAGCGGTCCGGGAATTCCATGACGAACCGAAAAAAATCCGTCTCCGGGAAGGGCAAAAAGGACCGCAAACTTCTGAATAATCGCCGCGGGCGCGCCGCACCCGGAACCGGAAACCCGGAAAGCGTGGGCGCGCCCGAGGAATTAAATCGGGATCAGACCGGCTCGAGTGAACCGTAGGTAATCGGCTCCAGCGGACGGCCGTCGCCGGTGGTGATTTCCCGCGACTCGGCGTCGTAACGGCACACCACACCCATGCGATCGGACATTTCCGCCAGGCACAGGAGGACCTGGGTCTTGAGCGCGTTGTCCGGTCCCGAGGCGGGTTCGCCCCCCTCGCGGATACATTCAAGCCAGTTCTTCTGGTGCTCCCGCAGGGCGCTGGTTTGCCCGAGCCCGGTAAAGGTTTCGGGGTCGACCTCGTCGGCGAAGGGCCGCTCCGGGTTCAGGGTGATGCGCCCGCCGCCCAGGCTCAACGTCGAGTGGTGTCCCCGAATCACGTCGGGAATCCCCTGTTCGTTGACCGTGCTGCCGACCACCAGGAGGGAGGCCCCGCTGTCGAATTCGGCCAGGATCTGAATGTCGTCGGCCACGTCACGGTCGGTGGTGATCTCGCGGGTACCCTGGCAGCTCACGCGCCGCGGGAAACCCTGGTCGCCCAGCGCGACCAGCATGGGGCCGATTTTGTGGGAGAGCAGGTCGCCCAGGATGCCCGAGCAATACGGATAGTATTTCCGCCAGCGGAAGTAGTGATCCTCGTTGAACGGGCGGTCGGGCACGGGCCCGAGCCATTCCTTCCAATCGACCGAATCCGGCGTCAAATCCGGGTCGATCCGGTAATTCCATTCGCCGGCCGGTCCGGAATTGCGCATGTACGAAGCCTGGGCGAGAACCACCGGACCGAGCAGGCCGTCGGCGATCACCTCGCGCGCCTTATGCCACAGGGGGCCGGAGCAGAACTGCGAACCGGCTTGAACCGTTTTCCCGGTGCTCCGGGCCACGTCGTAAACATCAAACGCCTCTCCCAGGTAACGGGTGGCGGGTTTTTCGATGTAAACATCCTTGCCCGCCTCCATCGCCTCGATGGCAATACGCGCGTGCCAGTGATCGACGGTGGCGATGATGACGGCGTCGATGTCGTCGTCTTCGAGCAGGCGGCGGTAATCGGTGTAGACTTTGTCGTCCGGGAGCCCGAGGTTTCCCTGGACGCTGTTCCGCCGTTTGTCCCAGAGCTCGCAAATCGCCCGCATTTCCACGTTTTGCTCGTCCTGCTGGGCGAGGATGTTGCGGATATGGGTTTGCCCCTGGCTGCCGAGCCCGACGACCCCGATGCCGATGCGGTCGTTGGCGCTGCCGCCGGAAGCGTTTTCCGATGCCCTGGCCGCGGGCAGCCCTCCGGAAATAAAGCCGGCGCCGGCGGCCGCCGCGGTGGCCGCGGCAACGCGTTTAAGGAAATCGCGCCGGCTGTGCGGCGGGGAGGGATTGGATTCTGGGTTGTTGTTCATGGTCGCTCGTGTGTTGCGATTCGGTTAAGAGAAAGACTCCGGGGCGGCAAGGAGGGAACCGGTCAGAGGGTGTACCATTCGTCTTTGAAGGCGATGGTGGATTGCTCCAAAACCGCCTGGTTGGTCTTGATTGCCGTGACGGCCGCTTCGAACCCGGTCTGGTAATCCGCGTACGGCGTACGACCTTCACGGATACAGGCGAAAAAGTCCTTGAGTGCGTAATAAACCGATGGCTCGGGCTCGGGCGCGTCGGTGGCCGGGTCGAGGCCGTCCTGCAGAAGCTGCGTCGCGTCCGCCACGAGGGAGATGCCGGTTTTCTCAAAGAACTGTTCGCGGCGCGCATAGACCTCCCAGCCGAGCAGGGGAGCGTCCGCCTCGCGGAACATCCAGGCGCGGTTTTCCTGCATGAGGATGGCGCTGTCGGAGCCGCAAATGACGTCGCCGATGCCCTGGTAGGAATTCGCCAGGGTCGCTTCGAAGGTCAGGTTGACCCCGTTCGGGTACTCGAGAAGGGCGTTGACCGTGTCGGGGACGTCGCGCCCGTCGTTCCAGTAGAGCAGACCGCTCCGGCCGGTGATCGCTGTTGGACGTGAATCCAGGAACCAGGAGGCGACGTCGAGGGCATGGATGCCGACTTCGCCGATGAGTCCGGGCGAGGTCTCCCGGCTGAGCCGCCAGTTGATCTCGTTTTCCCGCTCCCGGGTGGGCGCCGCCCGCCGCCAGCTTTCCCGCCGGCTCCAGTGGGAGCGCGCAAACAGGGTCTGCCCGAGCGCCCCGGCGCGCACGAATTGGCGAACATGGTGGTGCTGGGGTTCGGCTCGGTACTGCTGACCGACCTGGAAAATCCGCTTGTTACCGGCGTCCCGCGCCGCGCGGGCGATGGCGCGGGCGTCGTCGATGTCCGCCGCCAGGGGAGCCTCGCAATAGACGTGTTTGCCGGCCTCGAGGGCTTCGATGGCGATGTTGCGGTGTTGGTGTGACGGGGTGGCGACGAACACCGCCTCCACCTGGCGGTCCTCCAGGATGGAGCGGTAATCCTGGAAGGTGTCGGCGTCGTCGACGAGCCGTTTGGCTCGGCGACGGAAAGGTTCGTACGTATCGCAAACGGAAACCACCCGGACGCCCCGCAAACGGGTCAGGGTTTCCAGGAGCTCACGGCCCCGGGGACCGGCACCGATCACGGCGCAGGAAACGGTGCGCCCCGGATCCTCGTCCTCGTCGCCGTACCCGTTTTCGGCGGATGAGGGAGCGCGGATTTCGGCGACCGAGTTCATGCCGCCGAGCAGCATTCCCAGGGTTCCGAGCGAACCGGCCCGAAGGAAAGTCCGCCGGTCAAGGCCGGATGATTTTGATTGAGTCATTGGGCAAAAATCAGATTCGGGGCGGCAGGGTGCCCCCGGTTTCCCCTGGTTCGGGACAGCGGGAGGAACAAATTTGTTTCATCGATCGGTATCGCCGTCGAGCCGCCGGATCCTGATGTCCCTGAAGTCGACCCCGCCCCCGTGATGCTGGAGGCCGATCGGACCGTCTCCCACCCGGGCAAACTCCGGGTAATCGCTGAATTTGCTCGCGGCAACCCGCTCGCGGAAGTCGTCGCTCTCGAGGTGGTATTCCAGAATCTTGCGGTCGTTCATCCAGTGCTCGACGTGCCCGTCGTTTACGATCAGGCGACTGGAGTTGAATTCACCGACGGGATGGACCGGTTTGGGCAGTTCGGGTGCGAGCAGGTCGTAAAGCGAACCGGTGGCGTGAAAGTGATCCGGGGCCACCCCGTATCCCTCGTCGTCGAGGATCTGGAATTCGGGGGAATGGTGCCAGATGGCGGCGGGTTCCTCGGAGACATGAAAAAAGATCCCGCTGTTGCCCCGGTGCGCGACCCGCCATTCCAGGTGCAGCTCGAAGTTGTCATACGACTCGACCGTGATGATGTCCGGGCGGGCGTCGCCGGAAACGGTGGAAAGAACCCCGTCTTTCACTTCCCAGCCCGCCTGGGGGAAGGTTTCCGTTCGGTAGCCGCGCCAGGCATCGGTCGATTCCCCGTCGAAGAGGATTTTCCAGTCGGTCTCTCCGGCCATGAGGGCGGGGGTGGCGGCCGCTATTAACGGCAACAGGGATCGGTAAAGGTTATGCATAAGCGGGATTTAAGGCTCGAATAAAAAATGCGGAATGGAAAAAGGGTTAAATCAGAGCGATGCGAACGCAAGCGAAATGCGACTTTGGTTCGCCCTTCATATCATGCAAATCCCAACCCGGCCGGGCCGGTACCAAACCGTGCGCCGCTTCAGCCCGAACGTTCCATCAAGCCACATTGGAAACCCCGGCCGCTGCCGGAAGCGGCGCGCTGCGGACGGAGCCCATGGGCGCGCCGGGAATTCCGGAATCGGGGGACCCGATGGGTTTGACTTTATCGAAACCAGCCTGTAATCATTGATTTATGACACTGGAAGAATTCCGCAAATCGGTCGAGTCCGAGCATGCGCCCGGCGGAGACCTGGATCCCGCGCTGCAAGCCCTCTGGTGGGATGCCCGCGGCGATTGGGAAAAGGCTCACGGCCTCTGCCAGCGGGCCGGGAGCCCGGCCGGCGATTGGGTTCACGCCTACCTCCACCGCAAGGAGGGTGACGAAGGCAACGCCTCCCACTGGTACTCGCGTGCGGGGAAGCCCAAACCGACCGGTTCGTTGGACGACGAGTGGCGCTCGATCGCCGCCGCGCTGCTCGGCTGAGACGCCCGGCGCCGGGACGGCCGCTCGCCGTGTCCGGGCCATCCGGTTGGAGATTGCCGTCATGATCATTCCGAAAGAAGACCGCCTGACGAACGAACAGCTGCGCGAAGTCACCGCTATCGTGGAGGAGTTCGGCTGCCGGATACAGGTAATTGTGGGGACCCACCGCTCCGTCTACGCCATTCTGGGCGACGAACGGAGCGAATTGCTTATCAGCAGGATCGAGGGGCTGACCTATATCGATCGAGTGGATACGATCCAATCCCCGCACAAGCTGATGGATATCCGGTCCGACCTGGCGTCCCACCGGATTCGCATCGGCGGGATCACGCTGGGGGAGGAGCCCCTGTTTATCGCCGGTCCCTGCACCATCGACCCGAGGGAACCCAACCTGTTCTACGAGACGGCCCACGCGGTGAAAGAGGCCGGGGCTCACGTCCTCCGGGGCGGTGTGTGGAAGCCGCGCACGACGCCGCATTCGTTCCAGGGCGATATCCATTCGCTGGACATCCTCATGGAGGCGTCGCGCCGCACCGGGCTGCCGGTCAATACCGAGGTCATGGAAGAGGTTCACTTGCGGGCCGCCCTGGAAGCGGGTGTTTCCATGCTGCAGGTCGGCACCCGGAACGCGCTTAATTATTCCCTGTTGCGTAAGGTCGGGGAATTGTCCGGTCCGAAGGAAATACGGGTCCTGCTCAAGCGCGGGCGGCACATGGGGCCGCCGGACGAATTCATCGCCGCGGCGGAATACCTGGCGGCGGCGGGAAATCCCAATGTGCTGCTGTGTCCACGCGGGACCATGCCGGCCCTGGAGGGATTCCGCAACCACCCGGACGAATCCATCACCCCGCTGTTGCGGGAGCGGACCTGGGCCCCGGTGGTGGTGGACCCGTCGCATTCGGTGGGCAAGTCGGTTTACGTGCCGGCCTGCGCCCTGGCCGCGATGGTTTACGGGGCGGACGGCCTTTGCATCGAGACGCACGTGGATTCCCGGCGGGGAATCGGGGATGACCCGAAGCAGGCGATATCGCCCGAAACGCTCGGGAAAATCATCGAGGACGCCCGGCGGTTGTGGACGCTTCGCGCCCGCTACGGAGACGGACCGCGGGTAAAGGAACCGGCGGTTCCCGGGGGCGTTCGCCCGGCCCCATGAACGAGAGACTCCACCGTTCCCTTCGCCTTTATCCCTATCGCTGGCTGGTGGGGAGCGTCCTGGGGTTGATGGCTCTTTCGTTTCTTTGGAACGGGATCACCCGGCCCCCGGATTATATTCCCCGGGAGGAGGTGTGGACGTATGTGGAACGCCGGGCAGGGGAGCACGGCCTCGACCCGGGATTTGTTTTTGCGATCATCAAAGCCGAGAGCACGTTCAACGCCAACGCCAGCAACCAGGGGGCCCGGGGAATGATGCAACTGCGGCGTCCGGCCTGGGATATGGTCACGGAGCGGCCCTTTCGCCACGCCTGGAGGTGGCGGGTCAATATCGACCAGGGAATCGCCTACCTCGCATTTTTACGGGACTTTCTCGAGCAGCGCGACGCCTTTTCCTATCCGCGCCTGGCGGCCGCCTACCGTTACGGGCATCACGCGCTCGAACGGGAGGACTTTGACGTATCGCGCTTGCCGGCGCCCCGCAACGAAGTGTACCGCGAGATCTTCCGCGGCCATACGGCGCCGGTAGCCCGGCCTTGAAATGAAAACGGAAACGGCTGCGCGGCCGGGTGGGGCGTCGTCGCGCCCGAGCGAACCGGGAGCTCCCCGCGCGGAGCATTCGGGTTTTATACTCCCCGTCGCCACAACCACGGGAATGCCGCTGTTTTCGAAAAACTTGATGACGGACAGTATGTAGGCGGATACCGGTCAATCGTTGTCGCGTTCGGCGCGGCGGTGATAGCGCTGGGCGGCGCTTTCGGGTTGCGGCACTTCGGGCGGCCATTTTGCGGGGGCGCCGAGCACCTCTTTGACCAGGCGCTCGGCGCCGTCCAGCCGGGCGGCGAATCCGAGCGTGCGATCCTCCTGCGCGACCCGGTAGATCGGCTGGCCGAGGAGATTGAAGGTGAAGTCGACCGTGAAGGGCTGCGCCAGGTCAATGGAGGCAACGGTTTTTCCGTCCGGGTCCACCTGGCGAAGCCGCCCGCCTTCGAGAACGATACGGCAGTCGGCCAGAGCCAGGATTTCCCTCGATCCGATGTAGAAAAAAATTTCAAACCCGGTCTTGATAAGCGTGAAGGCGGCGGCGAACCCGATTCCGACGTAGCCGTCGCCGCGGAGGGCCATGAGGATGCCGAAGATCCAGAAAGGGATCCCGATCAACGCCCACAGGAGAAGGCGCAGCCCGGTGTACTTCACGTAATCGCGCCGAATGGCGGCGGGATGAGCGAACGTTTCGTGTGAGCGGTCGTCGGTCACGGTTCCGGGTCCTCCCATCCCCTGGCCCTTTCGAGTGCCTTCCGCCACCCGGCCAGTCGCGGCTGCAAGTCGGCGCTCGATACCTGCGGGGAAAAGGTTCGGTCGACTTCCCATTGCCGGGCGATCTCCTCCCGGTCCTTCCAGTAGCCAACCGCGAGACCCGCCAGGCAGGCGGCACCGAGCGCGGTTGTTTCGGTTACGCGCGGCCGGACCACCGGGGTCTGCAGGAGATCCGCCTGGAACTGCATGAGGAGGTTGTTGACACAGGCGCCGCCGTCGACGCGAAGCTCCTTGAGGATGATACCGGAGTCCGACTCCATCGCCTTGAGGACATCGTACGACTGGTAGGCAATCCCTTCGAGGGCCGCCCGTGCGATGTGGGCGGCGCCGGTGCCGCGGGTCAGGCCGACCAGGGTGCCGCGCGCGTACTGGTCCCAATGGGGCGCGCCCAGTCCGGCGAAGGCCGGAACCAGGTAGGCGCCGCCGGTATCCGGCACCCGGGCGGCCAGGGCCTCCACTTCCGAGGATTTCCGGATAATGCCGAGGCTGTCCCGGAGCCATTGAATGACGGCACCTCCCATGAAGACGCTACCCTCGAGGGCGTATTCGGTTTTTCCGTTCAGCTGCCAGGCGATGGTCGTGAGCAGGTTGTTGCGGGAGGCCACGGGTTCCTCTCCCGTGTTCATGAGAAGAAAACACCCGGTGCCGTAAGTGTTCTTGGCCATGCCGGGGCGGGTGCAAACCTGGCCGAACAGGGCCGCCTGCTGGTCCCCGGCCATTCCGGCCACGGGGGTGCCGGACACGAGTCCGCCCTCGCTGATTTCGCCGTAGATTTCGCTGCACGAGCGGACCTCCGGCAGAAGCGGGCGCGGCACGCCGAGGATCTCGAGCAACGCGTCATCCCAATCCCCGGTGTGAATGTTGTACATGAGCGTGCGGGAGGCGTTGGTCACATCGGTGACGTGCACCTTTCCCCCGGTAAGCTTCCACAGGAGCCAGGAATCCACCGTGCCGAAGGCGAGTTCGCCCGCTTCCGCCCGTTCCCGGGCGCCTTCGACGTGGTCCAGGATCCAGCGGACCTTGGTGCCGGAGAAATAGGCATCCAGGAGAAGGCCGGTTTTCCGGCGGAAGGTATCTTCCTGCGAGTCCTCCTTGAGTTTTTGGCAGAACCCGGCCGTGCGCCGGTCCTGCCAGACGATGGCGTTGTAGAGGGGACGCCCGGTTTTTCGTTCCCAGACCAGGGTGGTTTCCCGTTGATTGGTAATGCCGGCGGCGGCCAGGTCCCGGCCGGAAAGATTGGCGTTACCGAGGGCCTCCACCGCGACGCTGGCCTGGGAGGACCAGATTTCATCCGGGTTGTGTTCCACCCATCCCGATTTGGGGAAATGCTGGCGGAATTCCTTCTGTGCCACCTGCACGATCCGGCCGGCATGATCGAAAATAATGGCGCGCGAACTGGTGGTTCCCTGGTCGAGAGCGAGGATGTATTTCATGGGCGGAACGCTTCTACCACGAAACGGCGGCGTGAAAAAGACAAGACGGGAAATCGGACGGCGGAAAAAAGAATTTCCCCATAATCGCTTGACGAATCAACACGCTGTCCTAGGTGTTTACCTATTACCCGTACCGATTGCCCGGTGGTGTAATGGTAGCACAGGTGGTTTTGGTCCATCTAGTCGAGGTTCGAATCCTTGCCGGGCAGCCCTCCTTCGCTGCTGTAAAAAAAGACGGCAAGGATGAGAACCTCGAAGAGGTTCGACGGAACCCGCGCAGCGGGTGGAGATGGGTGCCGCCTCGGGCGGCGGGGCGCAGCCCCGGAGTTACGGCGCAGCCGTAACGGAGCCAATCCTTGCCGGGCAGCCCTCCTTCGCTGCTGTCGCAGCTACGGACGGCCGGAAAACCTTCGGTGTATTCAGCTCATCCGGCCGATCAGGATGAGCCCGGCCACCAGGACGACAAAATTGAGCCGCAGGGCGAATTTATGGAGTTTTTTCCACTCCTGCTGTTCCCGGGAACCCTTTTGTTCCTCGCGGGGCATTTGTTCGATGACCGATTTCAGGCCGTTGAGGCGGGGGAGAAAATAAAAGCGGCAGACCGCGTCGATGGCGATGACGACCGTTCCGGTGCCCACCGCGACCCAGCGCTGGAACTGTAACTGCAGCATCGAGCCGGCGACCGCGATAACGAGGCCGCAGACGATGCCGAGGTAGTAATAGCGGGGAAAGAGGGCCCCGGTGACTTTGACCCGGGATTCGGGTTCGAGGATTCGGTTGAGGACGGGGGAGACAAAGAAGTTGAAGTACACGACTTTGCCGACGAGGACGGCGGCACTGAGGGTGACGACAAAGCGGGAAAAAAAATCAATGACGGTTTCCATGGAAATAGCTTCCGCGGGAAGAGGCGGCGGGGTCGATATTAAACGGCGAGGGCGGAGTGACCGTTGACAATAAAGGCCTCCACCTCTTTGCGCAATTGGACCGGCAGGAGGCACTGCAGGTGTATGCCTTCCGGCGCGGTTTGTTTTTCGCGGATACAGTCGACGGTGTGCAGTTTATTGATCAGGTCGTACCGGTCGTGGGGAACCAGGAGATCGAGCTCGATGACTTCGTCCGCGATCATGTCGGCGCATTTTTCGAGCAGGGTATCCATCCCCTTGCCGGAATGGGCGCTGACAAAAACCGGATTGGGTGCCTGCAACCGCAGCGAGTGCAACCTCAGATCGTTGCCGTCGCACAGGTCGACCTTGTTGAACACGGTGATGATGCGCTTTTCGTGGGCGCCGAGACTGGTGAGGACCTCCATGGTGGTGGCGTGATGGCGCTCCACCTCCGGGTTGGTCAGGTCGAGCACATGGATCAGGAAATCGGATACAACGGCTTCCTCCAGGGTGGCGCGGAAGGCGTCGACCAGGTCGTGGGGAAGGCGGCGGAGGAAACCGACGGTGTCCGAGAGAAGGAGTTTTTGCCCGGTGGGCAGCTGGCACTGCCGCGTGGTCGGGTCCAGGGTGGCGAAGAGTTTGTCTTCGGCCAGAACGGAGGCGCCGGTCAGGGCGTTGAGCAGGGACGATTTGCCCGCGTTGGTGTAGCCCACGATAGCGGCGGTGGGCACGGGTTTCTTCAAGCGTTTTTTCCGCTGCACGCCCCGTTGCTTGAGCACGCCCGCCAGGTCCTTTCGCACCCGTGAAATGCGGTCCTGGACCATGCGGCGGTCGGCTTCGAGCTGTGTCTCCCCCTGGCCCCGCATGAGCGTGCCTCCCCCGCGCTGGCGGTGGAGGTGAGTCCATGCCCGTTTCAGGCGGGGAAGCGAGTAGTTGAGCTGGGCAAGGGTGACCTGGAGCTTGGCCTCGCGGGTGGTGGCGCGCTGCCCGAAAATATCGAGGATAATCTCCTGGCGGTCGATGACGCAGACGCCGGATTCACGCTCCCAGTTTCGCTGTTGGGCGGGGGAGAGGTCGTCGTCGAACACGATCAGCTCGATTTTCTCGGCTTTGACCTTTTCCATGATTTCGGTCGCGTTGCCTTTGCCGATCAGGTAGTGCGGATTCGGATCCCGCAGGCTGACGGTGCGCCGATCGTGGATTTCGATTCCGAGTGTTTCGACCAGGTCATTGAGCTCGGCCAGAAGGTGATCGCCTTCCCCCGGTTCCATGCCGGGGCGTTGGATTCCGATCAACAACGCATTTTCCACCTGCCGGGGTTTTTCTTTGACCTCAAACATTCAGTATTTGTGTGACTTACGGTAATTTGTTTGCCGGATCCGTCAACGGGAAACCCGATAAAGCGGCGGCGCGCCCGCTTCCGTCCGGAACAATCCGGGCCGTTCGGTTGCCATGCGGCTCAGTCCCGGGGGGCTTGGAAGAGCCGGTTTTCCGCCAGACAGGCGGCGAGAGCCTCGGTCAGGGGCCGAAATTCCCGGGGATGGCGGGAGCGGCGATAAGCGGCGAGGAGGCGGGTGCTGAGGTTGCCGTGGCGCAGGATGCGGGCAACGACGGCCCGGGCGTCGTCCGGAAGTTCGGGGAGATCCCCGGAACGGAAAAGATGTCGCCAGAATGCCCCGGCGCAGGTGACGGAAGCCGGGAGCCCGAAAGCGGCGCGGAGTTCCGGGAGGAGAAGCGGCGCCTTCATTCCTTCACGAATGACGTGCTGAAGCTGCCGATGCCTCTCGGCGGTGGGCGACTGCAGCACCCATTTCCTCAGGGAATGCTCGGGGTGTTCCGTCAGAAGGCGAAGGGCGGCGACGAAGAACCGGGCAAGGGCGAGGTCGGCGGCGGGGCATTCCTGCACGTCGAGGAGGCGGATTTCCAGCGCGCTCCGGTCGAAGCGGGCGATCGCTCCGCGCGAGTTGAGCCACTCGTCGCGCAGGATTCCCCGCGGGTCGAGCGGGGCGATCTCCCGGTACATGGGAGCGAGGATGCTCTCCCGGTATTCGGATTCGGAAAAGACAGGTTCGGGAATAACGAGGCCGGTGATGGAGGGGCAACGGTCCTGGTTGTGTCGGTAAATCTCGAGCCGCGTGTCGGCGAGGCCGGTAACGCGTCCGTCCCGGAAGGGGCTGCCGGCGGTCAGGGCGGGCATGAGCGGGAGGAGGAGAATCACGGCGGCATGAAGGCGGGCAAACTCCTCGTCGCCGGTAAAGGGGAGGTTGAGGTGGCAGCTTTGGAGGTTGAACCACCCGTGGCCGCGACAGTTGAAAATCGTGTCGTAAAGCGAATAGATTTCCCGCCCCTCGTGGGGCCAGGTGAAGGATTCCCGGGCCGGATCCAGGGTCGGGTGCATGGGGCCGGGCAGCAGCAGGGCGTCCCGGCGCCCGAGGATTTCGTTGATGCGGCCCACGGCCCGGACGAATTCCGCTTCCATTTCCCGAAAGTCACCTGCGGGCTCGGCCGTCTTGAGCTCGATGACGTGGGCGGCGAGCTCGTTGGAAACGCCGCAGTCGCCCATCCGGCACTCGTTGAGTGGGGCGCCGCAGATATCGGTGATCAGTTTGTCGGCGATGGGTGAGACGCGGTGGTCGTCGCGGCGGACGATCATGTACTCGAGCTCGACGCCGAATTTTTCGAATAGGTGAAGCACGTAAGAATGGACCTCGGGATCGGGCGTAGCTCCTGCGGACCGCCCTTAACGTTCCGGCCGGGAGGGATGTTTCATCGTTTCGATACGCTTGAGAAATTCCCGCATGATGCGGGTGTAGAGTTCCCCCTTCAAAAAGGAATCCTCCACGCCGGAGTCGATATTGGGGTTGTCGTTGACTTCGATCACGTAGATATTCCCGTCCCGCTGTTTGAGGTCGACACCGTACAGGCCCCGTCCGATCAATCCGGCGGCCGCGACGGCCGTCCGGACCACACACGCGGGTGCGTCCTTCACGGGCAGGGCGTCGAAATCGCCCTCCTCGAACCGGCCTTCGGCGCCGTGGTTGTAGATCTGCCAGTGCTGGTTGGTCATGTAGTAGCGGCAGACAAAGAGCGGTTCGCCCGCGAGGATCCCGACCCGCCAGTCGAAAGGGGTGGGGAGGAATTCCTGGGCCAGGAGGAGATCGGAGGTCTTGAGGAGACGCTGGACGATTTTGTGGAGCTCCTTGAGGGAGTCGACCTTGAAAACCCCGAGGGAAAAGGCGCTGTCGGGAATCTTGACCACCAGCGGGAACCCGAGCCGGACCGCCAACTGGTCCACATTACCCCGGTAGAGAATCGCCGTTCCGGGCGTGCGGATACGGTTCTTGCGCAGCAGTTCGTGCAGGTACACCTTGTTGCAGCAGCGACGAATGGAGTCGGGGTCGTCGATAACCGCCATGCCCTCCCGCTGCGCCTTGACGGCGAAACGGTAGGTGTGACTGGTCATGGACGTGGTTTCGCGGATGAAGAGACCGTCGAACTCAAGGAGCCTCGGGTATTCCGTGCGGGTGACCAGATCCACGTTCATGCCGAGTGCCCGTCCGGCCCGGACGAATTGCCGGAGCGCCTTTTCGTCGGAGGGCGGATGGGTTTCCTTCGGGTCGTGGAGGATGGCGAGGTCGTAACCGGCGTTGCTGCGGTTGCGCCCGGCGCTCCAACGCTTGCTGAGAAAGGTGTCGATCGACTCCTTGACCTTCTCCAGGTGGTTGTCCGGAACCTCGCTCAGGCCGAGCGGTTTCAACGATCTGATATCCCACCCCTTTCCCCGGAGGAAGGTGAATTCCACCCGGAAGAGGGGACAGGGAAAGAGGGAAAAGAGCTGCTGGGAAAGACGTGTGTGGCGTTCGGCCAGGTTTTGCCCGAAATAGACGCTCAGGGTGAAGTCTTCCTGGGTGATGCGGGCCAGGCTTCGCCGGATGAGAGCGTTGAGGTGATCGAGTTCCTCCGCGTAAATGCGCTTGCTGGATAGGTTGTGCAGGGTCCGGGCCGAGGCCATCACCCGGTGGCCCCGGGCTTCGGCCAGGAGCGAAATAAAGTAACCGGTGCTGAGGGTGTGGCCGTGGCGGCAAAGATTGATGATCTTGTATCCGGAAGTTGTGTACGCATCGGTGATGAAAAAGGCCTCCGCCGAAACGACGTGGTAACCGGTCCAGTCCGGCGACCAGTCGTTCAGGTTGTCGACGACAATCAGATTCCGGGAGGGTTTCACGGGGATTTGGGGATGGGTGATTGGTGGTTCGTGATTGGTGGTTCGGGGTCGGGTCAGGCCGGGGATATGAGGAGAAGATTCGCGTCGTAGGTAACGATGCCGAGCATGACCGAGTTGATGAACCGGTGGGTGTCCACGCGGTAGATCCCGCGCGGGTTGAAAGGATTGCCGCGGTAGGGGTCCGAGATGACAATTTCGTCGCTCTCCTCCTCGAACCCGTTCACCACCACGAAGTGCCCGACCGGGAACCCCGCGACATCGTCGTTCTGACCGTTGGGCAGCTCGCGGACGGTTTCGTAAAGGTAGGTGGCGCTGAGTCCGGTCAGGATCGGGGTTCCCCTGGCCAGCAGGCGGTTGACCAGGCGCGGGGTCAGATCGTGAAAGCGGAGCCGGCCGCCGGCCTGGAGGAATTCCACGTAGGCCCGGTGCGTTTCGATCATCTTGGCATCGTCCAGGAGCGGAATGCGCCGCTCCAGTTTCTCCACAACCTCGACGGGTTCGAGAGTCCACCAGGTGGGATCGAAGATCCTCAGGTTGTAGGAGTAGGTGGTGGCGCGAAACCCCTCGCGAAGAGCATGCAGGGCGAGGTGTACCGAAACGGTCCCTCCTTCCTCGTCCCTTTCGATTTCTTCGATCAGTTTTTCGAGGGGATAATCGCGCCCGTAAAACCGGTAGATGGCGTGGAGGCAAGTGGGCCCGCAGGTCGATTCGGTCGGCTGCGCGGGCATCTCGAGCGGAAGGTGCATGACGGTGTTTGTGCGAACGAGCCTAACGTCGCCCGCACCGCCGGGCAAGAGAGTAAGGCAGGTTTTTTCCGCCGCCGGCCGCGCGGATCAAAATGGCTTCCAGAGGGCGAAATAAGTGGCCGCCAGGGCGAGGCCGAACAGGACCGTGTAGCTGACCGCGGGCGGCAGCCAGTTGCGGCGGGTGACCACGAGCCAGAAGCCGAAGACAATCCAGATCCCGAGCTTGAGGACGATCCAACCGGGCCAGGGCCAGTGGATGCCCAGCCGGGCCAGCATTCCGAACCCGCCGAGCAACAGCAGAAACATGCCCACACCGTGCGAAATGCTGGCCCAACGCTGTTTGGCGAGCTTGAATTTTTGTTCCACCAGCAACCCGCCGAAGGCGAGAAACACGAGGAAGACCCCGGCCAGGTGGATCCATTTGTAAACAAAAAGATTCAGCATCGGCGAACGCTGGCAGATTGCTTTGGCGGTGAAAAGGAAAAACGGAGGAATTGCGGCGGCCGGATGATCCAGCGCCGCGTTGCCACCGGGAGCTGAAGATTCTTGTCGTCTCCCGGTCGGCCCAGGCGGCTTCAGGGGGCAGGTTCGAGCAGTCCGTAGCGCAACAATTCACGGGTAAGCGAATCGACCCGATCCGTCAATCCGGGTACCTTGCCGGATGGGGCTCGCGATTCCAGTTCGTCGACCAGCGCGCGCGGGGGATTTCCGGAGCGCACCAGGTCGAGCAGACGCATGAGGTTTTCATCCACCGGTCCGTCGTAGGAAAGGGTTCCGGGCGATTGCAGCCGAATCGACTCCCGTTGCCATCCGGACCGAAAATCCAGGGACACCGTGCCGCGTATCCCTTCGGGGGCGCAGTATCGAAAGTCGATGAGAGGAGATGCCGCGCCCGCACGCCTCAGCCACGATTCATTCCGGAAGATGCGTTGAAGGTCGTGGGCGGCGGTGCCGGGAAGGGTCCCGGTGGCGCGGGAGTCGGATCGGATCCATTCGGGCTCGTCCGGATCGGCCGGCTTGCGGATGGCGAGGAATCCCGCACTCAGGCGCCGCATTCCCCGGTCGCGAAAGTGTCCGATCCACCGGGTGAGGGCGGCGGCGGCAGCTTGTGGCTCCGCGAATCGGGGATCTCCCTGGAGCCAGCGCCAGGCGTATTCGGCGGGTCCGGCACAGTCGGAACGGTTCAGCCAGATCTGCAGACCGTATCCTGAAAGCCAAGACAGGGGGGCGGTGCTCCAATCCTCGTCGTCCCGGTGCCCCCAGTTGAGCAACACCACGGCCAACCCGCCCGGAGCGAGGCGCTCGGGCAGACCGGCCACAAGCTCGCGGCAGAAGGCGTTGCCTGAGGGCGAGTCGCGGTAGGTGAGCGTGCTGTCCGGAGTCTGGACAAAGGGGGGGTTGCAGGCGATAATATCGAAGGGGGCTTCGCCTTCCACCGGCTCGAAAAGGGATCCCCGGCGCAGGTCGATCCCTTCGGTTCCGCATAACCGGGCGTTGAACGCGGCGAGTTCCAGTGCGCGCGGATTGATGTCGGATGCGGTCACGGTCGCCCCGGCGCGTGCCAGTCGGGCGCCGAGCCAGGCGATGCCGCACCCGACCTCCAGTGCCCGCCCGGATTTAAGGCGGGGGGTGAGCGCATCCAACTGGCGGGTGGCCGGTCCGACACCCATGACAAAATCATCCGGATGTTCAATCTGGCGGCGGGGAAAATCGGCGGCCACCAGGTCTTCTTCGACCGGCGTGACACGGACGCGGGAACAAATACCCCCGTTTCCCTGCTTGAGCAGACCCAGGCGGGTCAGTTCGGTGACCTGCCAGCCGAAGAGATTCATCACCGGTTCCAGCGGGACGTTATCGGCCAGCAGGAACAGCCGGATGGCCGTGGCGAGGGGTGTATCATCCCCGGCAAGGCAGGCCTGCGCAGCCGTCATGGCCCGTTCGTTTTGAGCGCTGCCGAGTCCGGGAATCAGGTTGTCGATCGCTTCGGCGTTAAAGCCCGCCCCGGCGAGTGACCGTCTGAATTCCCTTGGGCTCCATGAGGGGAGATCCCGAAAGAGCGCGGGTGCCATCAATCGATCCGGATCCGGTAAAAACCGGTGGGGCCCTCGACCGGAATTTCAAACTCCGTTTCGGAATCTTCCGCCCGGATGGTTTCGATCGCTTCAAAGGGAGCAACCAGGTCGGGCGTCCATTCGATCGTGTAGTCGGTGCCCTCCTCGCTGTCCCAGGAAAGTTTCATGGTGCCGGCTGCGCTGTCGAAACGGTCCAGGCGGACCTGGAACGGGGGGGCGACCGGGTCGCCGCCGCGGCCGTCGATCGGATCTTCGTCGGTAAAGGCGCCGGCCTCGCCCTCGAGGGTCTCATAATCAAAGTGAAGAAAGGTTCCGCCCGCATCCGCTTCGGGGAGGTAATAGGCGTAGGTGATGGAGCGAAAGCCCAGTTCCAGCATTTCCCGCGGCGATTCGCCGGGTCCTCTCCATTCGAGGCCCTGGGAGAGAAGGACGACCTCTTCGAGTCTGACCCGGACAGCCCGCGGTGAATCGTCGGAATCCTTTCCGACCGAAGCGATATCGATGTCGACGCGCGGGAAGGTACGGCCGTCGGTCAATGCCGCGGAAAGGGGGCCGGTGCTGCGGTCGGCCGGTCGTGTGAGTATGAACGACCCCGGCTGTCCCTGGGCCAGCACGGAATCCAGACCGAAGCCCTCGACGACACTCCAGCCGGAACGGACTTCGGCGGCGGCGTCACCGGGCAGATCCGGATCGAATCGCACCCAGGCGGACTCGGCCAGGGCGTATCCCGGAAGCACGAGCGCAACCAGGATTCCGGCGAGTGGCCCGCGCGTTTGCATCGCCTTAATGGGGGCGCTCCCGCTCGGGGTTGTCAATCGTGACCCGGATCGGTTCCTCGTCTCTTTCCAGGTCGATGTAACGCCCCTCGTCGTCGCGGTTGGCAAACGAGAACCGGACGGAGCTGAAATTGAGGGTAATGTTTTCGGTCAACCGTTCGTCATCCGTGCGGGCGCCGCTTTCAATGCTCGTCACGAGCACGTCCTCCATGACGATTTCGTAAAAGACGGGAGCTTCGCCCTCATAACGGACATCGGCGAGGCGCAGAACGACTTTCTCCGCCGGTTCGCCGCGGGCGGTTTTCAGAAAAAGGAGCGGCGAGGATTTGTCCAGTTGCTTGGTGACAGTGATTTCCGAGACGGCCGGGCCGGTCCCGCCCACCGCCTCACGGTTGGCGGCGCCCCACGACCAGGAGAAAACTTCTATCTCATCGCGGTGCCGTTCATCCGTAGCCTCGCCATCGACCCCATCGATCTTGAGAAAAGCGTCGAATGCGGCGTGGGCGGGAGTGACGTAAACGGTGGTCAGGGGCGCTGAAAGGGCGAGAAGCCCGGTAACGGCGGAAGGTCGGAGTTTCATGCCAAAAACTTCAAACCGTGAAGTTCCATATTGTCAAATCGTTATTAGGCAAAAGAAATGTAAATATTAGTCATGGAAATGCCACACTCTGACTGAATTTTGCGCCCGGGTCGGCATCGTTCCCCCGCGTCGCATTTGAACCTTGCCATCCAAGCACGACTCGACGTTTTTCCCCCGGGTCATTACCGGGAAAACGTTCCCGCCTAATTAAAAAAGGGAGAGCTGGTTCTCGCCGGATTCCTTTTTTTTGACCCCCGGTTTGCGCCGGGGACCGGGGGATTCGTTTGCCGGCGGGGGAATGGCGGCGGTATCGTCCGATTCGAGACGGTCCAGGATTTCCTTGGCCCGGTTGATGACCGCGAGCGGAAGGCCCGCCAGCCGGGCGACCTGGATCCCGTAACTGCGGTCGGCCGGTCCCGGAATGACCTGGCGGACAAAGATGATTTCATCGTTCCATTCCTTGACCGAAACCGAGTAGTTGCGCAGGCGATCGAGGGAGCGTTCCAGCTGGGTGAGTTCGTGGTAGTGGGTGGCGAAGAGGGTTCGGGGTCCGGACCCGTCCGCCCGGTGAAGATTCTCCACCACCGCCCAGGCGATGCTCAGGCCGTCGTAGGTGCTGGTGCCGCGACCGATCTCGTCGAGAATGATGAGGCTGCGGCCCGTCGCGTTGTTGAGGATATTGGCGGTTTCGTTCATCTCCACCATGAAGGTTGAGTTGCCCCGGGCCAGTTCATCGCTGGCGCCGACCCGGGAGAAAATGCGATCGACCAGCCCGATGCGGCACTGGGTGGCCGGCACCCAGCAACCGACCTGGGCCATCAGGGTGATGAGGGCCACCTGCCGGATGTAGGTGGATTTGCCCGCCATGTTGGGCCCGGTAATGAGCATGATCTGGTCGCCGGAGGAATGCAGCGCGGTGTCGTTGGGAACGAAGGCAAAACTGCCGGCCAGGCCGGACGGGCTCCGGCGGATGGTTTGCTCCACCACCGGGTGGCGGCCCTCGGTGATAGCGAGCCCGGTTTCCTCGTCCAATTCCGGGCGGCAGTAATTCCACTCCCGGGCCAGAACCGCCCAGCCGAGGAACAGGTCGAGTTCGGCCAGGGCGGCGGCGCATTTCCGGAGACCGGACTCCTCCCGGAGGACGGCTTCGACCAGGGTGTGGAAAAGTTCGGTCTCGCGGGAACGCGCATTCTCCTCGGCGTGGAAAATCTCCTTTTCCTTCTGTTTGAGTTCCTCGGTGTAGAAGCGCTCCGTGTTGACCGTGGTCTGTTTGCGGATGTAATTGTCGGGGACGAGGTGCAGGTTGGCCCGGGTGACCTCGATATAGTAGCCGAAGGCGTTGTTGAAGCGAACGCGGAGTTTCTTGATACCCGTCCGTTCCTGTTCGGTTCGTTCGAGTTCGGCCAACCAGGTCTTGTTGTTGGAAGTGAGGCTGAGCAGGCGGTCGAGTTCCTCGTCATAACCCGGCCGGATGTAACCGCCGTCGGTCAACTGGCCGGGCAGTTCGTCCCGCAGGGCCCGGTCCAGCAGATCGCGCAAATCGGGAAAATCGGCCAGCGGATCGCGCACCGAGTCCAGGGCGGCACCCGAAACGGTGTCGAGAAGGCGGCGGATCTGCGGGAGCTGATGGAGGGTCTCGCGAACACCCCCGAGCTCCCGGGGATTCCGGAGACGGTTCTGGAGGCGGCCGAGGATGCGGGGAATATCGCGGACCGACCGGAGGTGTTCGCGCAGGTGGCGGGTTTCCCCGGGGACGTCGAGGAGTTCGCCCACGCAGGTCTGGCGACGCCGCAGCTCGGCCAGGTCCAGGGGCGGGCTGGCGAGGACCTCGTTGAGCAGTCGGGCGCCGGCGGCGGTGACGGTCTCGTCGAGGGCACCGGCGAGGGAGCCCTCGCGGCCGCCGCCGGCGGACTGGAAAATCTCGAGATTGCGCAGGGTGGCGGGATCGAGCAGGAGGGATCGGTCGCAGCGGTATTCGCGCAACCGCCTCAGGTTTTCCGGGCGGGCGCAGAGATTCTCCGTGACGTAGTGGACCAGGGCGCCGGCCGCCCCCAGGGCCGGGTGGGTGTCGTCGAGGCCGAATCCCTCCAGGTTGAGGACCTTGAGCGCCTCGGCCACGCCGCGGGCCCCGGAGGCGCGGTCGAAATGGAAAGCCGGGAGGTCGGTGGCCGGTCGCTCGGCGAGCATGGGAACCAGTTGTTCCAGACCGGGTACGTCGTCGTCCCTTTGCTCCCGCCATTCCGCGGCCCGCCCCTCCGGCAGCACGAATTCGCGCGGCTGGATGGCGGTGATCACCGGGAGCAGGTCCGGAAGGTGGCGGTTGCTGGACAGGGTGAAGTCTCCCGTGGACAGGTCCATCCAGGCGGCCTGCCAGCCCTCCTTGTCGCGGTCGAGGGCGAGGATGAAACGGTTTTCATCCGCGTCCACCTGGGCCGGTTCGATGGCGGTTCCGGGGGTGATGATCCGGGTGAGGGAGCGTTTGACCAGTTTTCCGGGACGCGGGGTCTCCACCTGATCGCAAAGGGCGACTTTGCGACCGGCAGCGAGCGCTTTGCCGATGTAGGTTTCGGCGGCGTGGTAGGGGATGCCCGCCATGGGGGTCCCCTGGCGCTGGGTCAGCGTGATTCCCAGCAGGCGTGCGCCTTCTTCGGCGTCTTCGTGGAACATCTCGTAGAAATCTCCGAGTCGAAAAAGGAGCAGGGTGCCGGGCGGGAGCCCCCGTTTGACCTCGGTGTACTGCTCCATCATGGGCGTCGCTTTGCCTTTTGCCGTTTCTTTCGCCATGGGGACTTTATCTCGGAGGATGTTCGGGGAGAGCAAGGTTTTAGGCGTGATCGACGGCCCTTGCGCTCGATTGCCCTCCGGAACCGCGGATCGACGGAGCCGGGCGCATCCCCGTCCCGCCCGCGGGAGCCGTTTCGATTTTCGGAAATCTTTAACAAAAAAAGGAGTTGCCCGGACCGGGTCGGAGCTGTGATCATTGCAGGCTTTATCTATGCAGGTGCACGGACCTAAGCGCATATACAACCCTCATTCCCTGGAATTCTGGTTTGGGAAGCTGACCGCCGACTGGGAAGGCGACTTTTCCGAATCCGTGCTGCGCCAGGGGCGCGAATGGTACCGCGATGGGGTCATCCGGGAAGTGGAACTGGAAATCGGGCAGGGGATCGTGCACACCAAAATGGACGGCAAGGCGTGTTACGCCGTGGTCGAATGGGAGGAGTCCACCGTCCGCGTAAGGGCTTCGGTGGACGATTCGGACGTCGGGCAGGCCATCGCGGTGGCGGGGATTTACGAAATCGAGGAGTTGGTGGCGGACGAAGTCGGCGCGCTGGAGGACGACACCCTGAGCCGCGGGGCGGAGGCGCGGAAACCGGCTCCGTCGGTGGAGATCAAGCAGACCCAGAGACCGGCGCGGCCCCTGTGCCTTCGTTTCGAGGCCCTGGCCGACAAACTGGAGTTTCAGGCTTTCTGGCAGGAATCCTCCGGTCACGAGCCCGCTCTTCTCAACGGCAACGGCCACCTGATCGATGCCGAGCGGGAGAAATTGATTCGCCTCGCGTCGCTCGCCCGCAAGGCCCAATTCAGTTTCGATAAGGATCAGAACGCCTACGCCCTGCCGGAAATGGCGCGCGTCCCGTCCTTCCTCGAACACGATTTGCCGGTCTGGCGACGCTACTTCCAGATCGAATTGAGTCCGGTCGCTCAAAAGATGATGGACGGGATCCGCCGGGTGGAGGTCACGGTGGAAGCGGGCGAGTCGGGAGCTTCGCGCAACGGTGCCCAGGGGGGCGGTCTGAGCCTGAAATGGATCTTCCGCTCGGGCGAGCGGCTGCTCGGCGACGACGAGGCGGAACGCCTGTTTCGCGCCCAGGGGGGACCGGTTTTTCTGCCCGACACGGGACTGGTCGAACTTTCCGGCGAAACCCTGGAAACGGTCAGGCGCTGGCGCTCGCCCGAGGGAAACGGGCATGCGGACGCCCGTGCGCGCTACCTGCTCTTTTCCCTTTTTTCCCTCGAAAACCGCATCGGGTTGCAGCTCAGTCCGGCCATCGAGAAGTGGCGGGAGGCCTTCAGGAGCGAGCCGGGAAAAATCCGCGGCCTGCCGAAAATCCTCCGGCCGTACCAGAAACGGGGCGTCGAGTGGCTCGCCCACATGTGCCGTCACGAATGCCACGCTTTGCTGGCGGATGAAATGGGGCTGGGCAAAACGCTCCAGGTGATCTCGCTGCTGGAGGCACGGCCGGTCGAGGAAGAGCGCCATCTGGTGGTGGGGCCGGCCAGCGTGGTGCCGGTCTGGGCCAACGAATGGAATCGCTTCGCCCCGGGCAGACCGATCCACGTGCTCAAATCCGGCAACGATTTTGTCACCAACCGGCAACCGGGCGTCTGGTTGGCCAGTTACGCCCAGCTCCGCCGGCATGCCGAGTTACTCGGGCAGGTGCGTTTCGGGTACGCGGTCCTGGACGAGGGCCAGTGGATCAAGAATCCCGACTCCAAGATTTCCCGGGCCTGTTACTCCATCGAGGCGCGCCACCGGCTCGTGCTGACGGGCA
>PXDC01000362.1 GCA_003565135.1 Verrucomicrobiota bacterium | reverse complement strand
GTGGCGATCGATCCCGATCGTCACCTCGTCGTCACCTGCGGCAGCACCGAGGCCATGATGGTCGGCATGATGACCGCCTGCAACCCGGGGGACCGGGTGATCGTGTTTTCTCCATTCTACGAAAACTACGCCGCCGACGCCATCCTCTCCGGGGCCGATCCCGTCTACGTCCCGCTGCGCCCGCCCGGGTTCCGCTTCGACAGCGACGAACTCGCCGCGGCTTTCCGGCAGGGAGTGAAAGCGATCATCCTCTGTAATCCGTCCAATCCGACCGGAAAGGTTTTCCGGCGCGAAGAGCTGATGGAGATACTGAAGCTCGCCGAGGAACACGACGCCTTCGTCATTACGGACGAACCCTACGAGCACCTCGTGTATCCGCCGCTTGAACACACGTACTTCGCCGCTCTTCCCGGGGCCTTTGAGCGGACCATTACCTGCAATTCGCTCTCGAAGACCTATTCGATCACGGGCTGGCGTCTCGGGTATGTCCAGGCCGCCCCCGCGGTCGTCGCCCAGGCGCGCAAGGTGCACGACTTCCTGACGGTCGGTGCCGCCGCGCCCCTGCAGGAAGCGGCCGTGGCGGGATTGGCGTTGCCCGATTCGTACTACGCCGAACTGCGCGACGCCTACATGAGGAAACGGGACGTGTTCCTCGCCTGCCTGCGCCGTACCGGGCTTTCCTATTCGGAGCCCGAAGGCGCGTATTACGTGATGGTCGACATCGGTCCCCTCGGTTTTTCGGATGACACCGCGGCCGCCGAGTTCCTCGTTAAGGAAATCGGCGTTGCCGGCGTTCCCGGCTCCAGCTTTTTCCGCGAACCCGAACACCGTTACATCCGCTTTCACTTCGCCAAGAGGGAAGAAACCCTCCACGCCGCCGGGGAGCGGCTTTTGCGGCTCGGGAATGCCGGTGGCTGAGGGTTGTCAAGCGGGACAACGGTTTGTGCGGCACGGTCGCCGTCCGCTTCCCTGGCCCCTCAAACCTCACCGGATTCGCGCGGTTCACCCACCAGAATCAGTTCGCTTCCGCGGTCGATAGGGGTGCCGTCGTAATGGCCCAGCCGTTCCTTTATGCGAAAGCCGCACCGCTCCACCAACGCCGCGATCTGACCTTCGTAATAATAGGCCAGCCGCAGTCGATCGGTGACCTCGCTGACGGCGCCCGACGGCTCCTCGACAACGAACCGGAAATCCACCTCGATCACCTGTGCGTCCGGGTCGATCGCCCGCTGGGTGGCGTATCGCGTGATTCGCCTGCCGTCGGGATCCCGGGTACTCCAGTCCTTTTCCTCCGGCTGTACCCAGGAATGGTCCAGCACACCTCTCGGTCGGAAAACATCAACGATAAACGTGCCCCCGGGATCCAGGTGCCGCTTGACGCAGGCGAGGCAGCTTTCCCGCAGCGCCGGGTCGACGAGCGCCTGGAAGGAGCGGAAGGGAATGGTGATCAGGGAAAAGGTCCGGCCCAATTCAAATTGCGCCATGTCCCCCTGCACGAGGGTCATCCGCGAGCGACAGGCCGCGTCCTCCCGCTCGAGCTTCCTCCGGAAACTCCGGAGCATCGCCGGCGAATGATCCAGTCCCGTTACCCGGAACCCGTCGCGTGCCAGCGGCAGGGCCACGCGCCCGGTACCACAGCCGAGTTCGAGCACCTCGCCGCCCGCCCTCCCGGCATGGTCCCGGTAAAACGCGATGTCGTCGATATAGAGATTTCTGGGGTCGAGATCGTAGAATTCAGCCCAATGGGCGTAATCGTTGGGGTTCATGGCAGGTGTGTTCGGGATCCGGTGGGTGGCCAGCGCGCGGGCCGAGGTTTTGCACGCCCCACAACCTACCGGCCGGGCGTCGATAAACAAGCCCGGATTGGCGGCCGTTGCAGACAACGACGCTCGTTCTTCGGGCGCCTTGCTTTTGTCTTGGCAGGTGCGCCCATTCACGCTAGAGTCGGAAACGTTTATTTCGGACGTCCATGCTGGTCGGACCGAGGAAACATAATAGCGAAAGGATGCGGACAATGAGTGAGAACGAAGCTGAAAGCTCATCGGAAACCCAAAACAGATCTTCCGCCGCCGCAATCGGGCTAGCGTTTGTGGCAGCGGTCGTCTTAACCGCGGTGGTCCTTTATTTTGCCGTAATCGGCCCCCGCGGTACCGCACACGGGGAGGCCAGGGAAATCATTGCCCAGCTCGAGGACGAACTGGCGCAACTGGACGACCGGGACGCCGAGCTCCAGAGATCGGTGGACGCCCTTGAGACTTCCCTGGAGGAGGAGCGCGGGCGGCTCGGCGAGCTGGAAAGCGAGAATGAACGGTTGCGGAACGAGAGGGAGGAATCCCGCTCGCTGGCGGCCGAACGGGGAGAAACGATTGAACGGCTCGAAGGGGAACTGGCCGAGCGGCAACGGGCCGCCGATGGATTTGAGGAGGAAGCTGCGGAAGCCGTGGCCGCCGCGGCGGCCCTCGAAGCTGCGATGGACGAACGGGAGGCCGAGTTGGAGGAAACGCGCGCCGCCTACGCCGCCGCCGTCGAACGAGCTGAAGGTGCCGAGGCCGAACGCGACCGTATCCGCGAAGAATTACAAAGGGAGATTGCCGCGCTCGAGCGGAGGATCATGGAGCTGCGGGAGGAGGCGACCGCTCCCCCGCCGCCCGCAACCGGGGTCGACCGGTACCGGTACATCGATCTTCTTTCCGTGGCTTTGGCCACGCGTCACGCGGCCATGACGGCGGAGGACGCCGACGCCGCCCGCGACGCCTGGAATCGCACCGGGGAAACTCTCGATACCATGGAAGAGGAGTTTCCCGACCGTAATGTCTCTTGGTTGCGCGAGCGGTTCGGCGGTCCCGAGGGCTTTTGAGCCGGCCGCCCGGGTTTCGAAACCTGTCTCGGTGGCCTCGAGCGGCATGACGGCAATGCCAAACGGACGGTCCTCGCCCGCGAGCAACGTTTCCGGGTCACCGAGTGTGTCGCCGGTGATGGGGGCCGTGACAATTTTTCCGTCGGAACTTTCCGTCCAATACAGACGACTGCCGTCGGATTCGACCGCGATACCGTGGGGTTCGGCCGAGCCCGGACCGGAGTGTCACGGACCGCTCGGTGTCGAGATCGAAGTAGCTCAGGGTGCCGTTCCCGCCGTCCTCATTTCCCTTCCCCGGTAAATCGAAGTCGTCACCGGTGGCAACCCCGGCCGTTCCCGGGGGTGTTGCCCTGGCCCCGGGTTGTTCTGATCTCGACCCGGGCCGGTTCGGCGACTAGAAGGGATGGCCATGAACTGGAATATTTATCTGGCCGGAGAAATCCATACCCCCTGGAGGGACGACCTTCGCCGGGCCGTCGAGAAGACCGGTCTGCCGGTGACGTTCCTCTCGCCCGTGACCGATCATTCGGCCAGTGACAATTGCGGTGTCGCCATCCTGGGCGAGGAGGACTCCCCGTTTTGGAAGGACCACAAAGGAGCCATGCTGAACGCGATCCGGACCCGCACCCTGCTGCGAAAGTCGGATCTCGTGGTGGTCAAGTTCGGCGAAAAATACCGGCAGTGGAATGCGGCGTTCGATGCCGGGTACGCCGCCGCCCTCGGCAAACCGGTCGTTGTTATCCACGACGAATCCCTGACCCACGCCCTCAAGGAGGTCGACGCCGCCGCCCTTGCCGTGGCCAAGGATCCCTCCCAGGTGGCCGATATCCTCCGCTACGCGATTATGAAGGAGTGAGGTCCGGGACCTCCCGCCTAATCCTTCTCACCGTCTCCGCCACGGACGGTCCACGGACCTCGGGCGGGGACTCGCTTTCGCAGAATTCCCGCCAGATGAAGTGCGTCAAACCGGATCCATCCAATTCCAACGCACGGCTCCACCCCTTCCGGTTTCGGTAGGCCTCAAACGCTTCCATCACCCAGGTGTACACGGGTATGACGTGAAAATGAATGCTATGTCCCGCATCGTGACCGTACCGGCCGAAGTAAATATGCGGGGGATGGAAGAGTTCCCGTAACACACGTTGCGTCGTAGCCAAATGGCGCCCCAGCTCCGCCTGTGCAGCGTCCGGGAGCCGGGACAAATCGTTCGTCTCCGCCTTTGCCCCGACCATGAGATACCCCGCCAAAATCGAATCGACCCGGTGGTTGACGATCCAGTGATCGGTCTCGAAGACAATCAGGTGGTCGGGCGGACGAAATGCGCTCATGGACGTGTCCTCATCGCTGCAAAAAGCCGTCGCCGTCCTGGATAAGCGAGCATGTCGAGGTCGTCACTGGTTGCTTTGCGCCAACGCATCGTTTTTTGGATTTACGATTTGCTTAAAACGGATCTTCGTCCTCCTCCCGGGGGGGGACAGAGGGTCTTTCTTCCCGATCCGCCTGTTTTTTCGCCTTCCGATCGACCTTCTTTCGTTCGTTATCGTCGACGATCTGTTCGATGGAGCGGACAGGGTCCGGCTTTTCCTTGCCGAATCGCCGCCAGTACAGGTCCTCGATAAAGTCGGGCAAGGGCGCTTTCCACGGTTCCTGTTTGTGGTTGGCCAGGCCGCCGAATTTCTTCGGGTTCAGGCCGAGTTCCCGGGCCATCTGGATGTGCGCGTGCGAGAGGTGAAACCGTTTGCGCGCGTCGACCCAAGGCTGGAATCTGGAAGGGATTTTTTTCTTCTTCGGCACGGGAGCGATTAGAGACGCTCTCCTCAATCGAAGCAAGTGTTGCCACCCATTCACGTTTCGGCAAGGGTCTCATTCCGAATCCGCGTGCACCGATACCGCGACCGATCCAAACCGAACCCCCCCCGTCATGACCGATTCCGATGCTCACATGGAGACCAACCGCCGGTCCTGGGACCAGTGTGTGCCGATCCACCTGAAGTCCCAAATGTACGGCGGGTTTTTCAACACGCTGAGGAACGGCGACCATTGTCTCGATCCGATCATCGTCGAAGAAGTCGGCGATGTCGCGGGAAAGTCGCTTCTCCACCTGCAGTGCCACGTCGGCCACGACACCCTGTCCTGGGCCAGGCTCGGAGCTCGGGTTACCGGACTTGACTTTTCACCCCCCGCGATCGAGGCCGCCCGCAACCTGGCAGCGGAGTTGGCGCTGGACGCCCGTTTTGTCTGTGCGAACGTTTATGACACGGCCGAAGCGATCGATGAACGCTTCGATGTCGTATTTGCCTCGGTGGGGGTGTTCTGCTGGATTCCCGACCTGCCGCGATGGATGCGGGTCGCGGCGTCCATGTTGAAAAAGGGAGGCGTGCTCTATGTGATGGACGGTCATCCTTTTGCCGATTTGATCGGTGAACGTACGGATGTTCCGGAGGGAATCGGCATCGCTGCCAATTACTTTGATCGCGGCCCGCACCCCTTCGGTCCGGGACCGAGTTACGCCTCCGATTCACCCGACCAGACGGTCGGGGACGGTGTCGAGTGGACGCACACCGTGGGCGATTTTGTCAATGCGGTGATCGAGGCGGGGTTGAGGATCGATTTTCTCCACGAACACCCGCGGGATTTTTTCCAACGCTTTAAGCCGATGGAGTGCGACGACAAAGGGCGTTGGCGATTGCCCGGCAATCTTTGTGACAAAGTGCCCATGGTGATGTCGATCCGGGCGATGGCGGATTGACGACGCACAAAAGATCGTCCCTTTGCCGCAAACCGGCGAAGCCGGTATCAAAAAGCGACTCAAGGATGGACTCATTTCATAGCAGCGCGCCGCTTCAGCCAGGGCCCACAGTACTGCGCTGGCAGAAGCGGCGGGCTACGGACGGAGCCGATTGCCAAGCCCGTAATGCCGGAGTGTTTTGCTCGTTTTGCGCAAAGTTCCTGGATTAAGGGACGTTGCCAACGTGTTCTTGTAACATCCGGGTTTATTCGTCCACCGGGATCATCCGAACGGCATCGATCACCACGTAGCCTGAAGTTCCGCGATTCTCAATGATAACACGTACCGTTTCTTCCTCTGAGAACGGGAAATCGCCGAGGGAAACAAAGACTTCCTTGATGTCGGGCGACTGGGTCTGATCGACCGAATGGACGCTCTCTCCGTCGGCGTGACGGATCGTGACCGGCACGTTGTCCGCCCGGTTGCGGTGAGGCGTGTAGGACAACTGCACCTCGTATCGACCGGAACGCGGCACGGAAAACGCAAACTCGGCGGCGTTCTTTCCCTTTGCGGTATTCCCATCGTGGTAGTAACCACGGCCGACATACGGACCAATGGTGCGACTGATGGTCCATTCGCCAAGGAGCCTGGCGTCCCGGGCCACTATCAAATCCCCTGAAAGGGAATCCGTGTCAAAAGGCTCGTTGCCGTTGTACAGGATCTGGCCATCCGCTTCCAATCGGTTGCGCAACGTAGCGTAATCCACGTCCTGCACGGAGACGTCATCCTCAATCGCCATCACCGCCGCCGTTGCGGCGGACTGACCGAGCACCATGAAAACCGGCTCCATTCGGATCGATCCGAAGGCAATGTGCGACGCGCTCACCGCCCACGGCACCAGCAGGTTTTCCGCCTCTCCACGCCGGGGAACGATGGAACGGTAACTGATGCTGTACGGGCCCGCCGGCGGCACTTCGATATTGCCTTCGTTTTGGACGTAACCCTCCGGCGTGACATAACGCTGCACGTTGTGCGAATCCATGGTGTACGACCCCATGCCGACACTGTCTTCCGCAACGCGCTCGAGGCGGCAGTCGTGCTCGGTCATCACGTAATCACTGACCATTCTCCGTCCGACCCGAATGTAAATCATGTAGGGCCAGTTGTCGTTGTCGGCGAATTCATCCCGTGCGTAACCCCATTGACCGACTTCGCGGCGAATGGGTTCGGGAACCCGTTCGTGGTTGGCCAGGGTCCACATCAGTCCCCGCTGCCAGTGTTCGTGTTTTTTTTCGATTTCCCGGCGACGCTCGTAGCCGGCCAGCGGATATTCGTCGGACCCGCCGACCAGATTCATCGACACCGCCCACCGGTTGTTGGTGTCCGTTTTCCGGTTGGGCATGCGCGCGGGCAGCCAGGGGATACGTTCTTCGCCGGCTTCAAAAGCACGGAAGAGGAGTTCGTAATCCTGTTCGTTGTAACCATCCGGTTGCTCGAACGGCACCCTGTTCTCCGGATCGTCGCTGAGGCAGAGGCGGTAGCAGTACGACTGGACCCGGTGGTCCCCTTCCCCGTCCGCTCCGCCGGCGTCGGGATTAACGCCCGCAATGAGACCGCTCGAAGGATCGCCGGGCACGACGTAGGGATCCACGCGGGCCTCCTCGGGGAGCGGACGGGGCGGATGGCGCCGTCCGTCCACCGTGAAAACGTGGTTGATTGTGTTGCCCGTCTGAATGCCGTTGAGGGTCTCGCCGTAAGTGTCGTTGCTCTCGCGGCCGACGATAAAGGTAACGCCCGCCTCGTCCAGGAGGTCGCCCTCGTAAGTGGCGTCGATGAACATGCCGCCACGGTAGGTCTCGCCGGTTTCCGTGACGATCGCAACGATCCGGTTTTCCTCCATCAAGACCCCTTCGCCGGTTCCGCGAACCAGGCGATCCCGCACCAGAGGAATCCCGTATTCGTCAAGCCAGTCGCGGAAAATCTCTTCGGCCACATTCGGTTCAAACCCCCACTGGGCATCGTCGTCCGGTCGCAGGTGCCGGCCGCCCAGGTAGTCGTCGCGCGACTCGCGCACCCAGCGGTCCCCGTCCTCGTAATACGTTCGGACCCGCTGGTAGAACTCGCGGGACAGCCCGCCGATGACCTCCCGCCGCCCCCAGTCGGTGTGACCCAGCCCGCTGCTGGTCATCCCGCCCAGGTGATCGTAGGGGTTCACCACAATTGCCGACCGGCCCATCGCGGCCGCCTGAACCGCGGCCGTCACGCCGCCACTCGTTCCTCCGTAAATCACCACGTCATAGTCCGTGTCGGCCCGGAGGGGGTGCGCCGCCGGCACCCAAATCCCGGCGAAGGTCAATGCCGCTAAAGCCAGCAATCCCCGGATCGCCGCACGGCGGGGGCCCGTGGAAAATTGGACCGAACCGCCATCGCGGCTCTTTGGGTAGTTTGTATTTGTAGAAGCGATACTCATAATGGCATCCCGATTCACGTTGAGGGTGTTGCTGCCCAGAACTATTCGGAGTTGTCGGCAACCTCGCAATGGAAATCTCCGTGGAACAGTGGCAAAACAAACCGCTGTGATCGAAGTCGCACAGGTTGGTACATAAAAATGGACGGTTGCCAGCTATACTGTCCTTCATCAGGTTTTCGAAAACAGCGGCGATTCCCTGATTGTGGCGACCGGGTTTATCCCGGGAGATCCGGGGACCCGGAGAATCGGGGGATACCCCCCATCGCTACGAAGAAATCCGAAAACGTGGCGACGGGGAGGATATCAGGGCGAACCGAAAGCATTCGGACTTTTCCTCGCCTCGTCGCACTCGCCGCAAACTCCCTTCGGGTGGAGAAAGACCGTTTCGTCCTCCCGTAGGCGGGAGCACGCCATCTTGATGATATCGCGGGCGCGCATCAAGCGGGCCTGGCCGTAGCCGACCGTTCCCCGTTGCTGAAGATTCCCGCGCTCCAGCCACTCGTCGACCAGGTTGAAGTTCTCGCAGCAATGGTCGATCTCCCGGTAATCCAGGCGCTGTTGTTTTCCGTCTTTGAGAAGCGTCACATACTTGGAACGCCGGTACCGGACGCCCGCGAGGGACTCGGCCAGGTGAACGGTGGTGTTTGCGTCGTGCCCGACGCCGAGCAGGAGGACCTGTCCGTCCCTCTCGTACACCCGGGCGACGGGACTGTTGATCCCGTGGGGAAACTCCGGCGGGTGCGGCGCCGTGATCGCGACCGCGGCCGGCCCGATCGCCGCAAAGGCATGCGGGCTGTCGCTTCGCAGGACACCCGGCAGCCGCCAGAACGTATCGGCCACCACCCCCATCCCACGGCACGGCGTTTCCCGAGGGTCGAACGGGTGCTCGTCGTCGTCGCTCATGCTCGGCATCACCAATGTGCCGTCCGACCCCAGTGCTTCCCGAAGGGCATCGATCAATCCGCCAGGTCCCCCCTCGACCGGGCCGGTCCGGGAAAACGCGGCATGGACCAACAATACGCCGTCCGGTGCGACCCCGAGCTTGAGAAGTTGTTGAGTAAGGCAACGAGTTGGGAGGGGAGATTTCATCGTCGGGCCCTGCAGCAACGGTTTGCGAGTCTGAAAGCCTCCTCCCAAACCGCATTCGTAACCGGGAGATAGGGCAAGGCGTTTTCGTGTTCACGCATGATCCTGCGATTCAAGCATGGCACGATGAAATGGGCTGGCTGAAGCGGCGCACTACGGTTTAGTACCGGTTTCGTCGGGTTGGGGGAAATCAAGCGGGAAGGAGCTCACGCTGAACAGCCACCATCGCTTCGACACATCCCTGCCGCGCGCCCGTCGTTCGAAATAGATCTTCGCTCGGCCATGCGACCCGGTCTCCACTTCGAACCAGTGCTTCCGGACATACTGCTCGCCGCCGCCGTGACGGCACGGTCCGGTCTCCTTCCAGGTGCGCAGGATGGCGACCACCCGCAACCTTTCGCCGCGCCAGACGAACGCCTCCGGAAACCCGGGCCCGCCGCCCGCCATGGAGCCGGTGTCGGCGGTCGATGCCACCGGCCGGACGGATTCGGAGACGAAGGTTGGCTTCCTTTCGTTTGCGTTCGCGTCGCTCATTTCGGTCCATTGACTCCTAACGCTAAACCGAGCCTGCCTCCAAGCCAAATAGACGCTACAGTGAAAACTGATGTTTGCATCGTTAGTCCGAATGGCACGGTTAAGCCGCTGGATCGAGATTCGCTTAGGCTTCGACTCGGCCGAGCTCGTCGCGGGCCAGCCTGAGAAAACACGCTGGAAGCGTGTTCTACTTTGGGCTTAATCGTGCCATTCACGTTAGTCCGAATGGCACTAGGTTAACGCCTCCATCGGGATCGACAGAGCGAAGCGGAGATGGCGGAGCAAATCGCTATCGGGATCGGGATCGATGTTTCTGTAAGGCGTCTTTTATCAGGCTTTTCGATAGCGATCCCGATTTC
>PXDC01000484.1 GCA_003565135.1 Verrucomicrobiota bacterium | reverse complement strand
TTCAGCTCTCCGATTCTGATCCACATCAAACGGAACTAAAATAATTAAAAAGTTGGGCATAAGCAGGATATAAACTTCATTCTCAGTTGGCACGACATTGGCTACAGGGAAATCGTCCGGCGATCTCAGGCGAACGGTTTCGAGGGGCCGGCCAGGAAACAAACCAAGCGATGAATTTTTTCCGACCAGGGAGAACAGCCTCCGGGAGTGATGCAACGCGGGTGGGTCCAGGCCGGCCCGGGGAAATCCCGAAACGGGGATGACATTTTCGACCGCCGGTAAACGGGGGTCGAGTTCGACAAGGATGGGAGGGATGGTTACCCCCCCGAAAAAGGGCCTTATTCCCGGTGGACCTGGGACGGAAGCCGGGAGTAAGGCCCCCTTGGGGGCGTCCTGAAGGCCACGACCTTGTCGAATGCCACGGTTGAGCTCAAAGGAGACCACGCGTCCGACGTGGTTTCCCGGGCCGGGAGCCCAGGCGACTCTCGATTCGGCGCCCCAACCGCGCCATTCGGGTCAAACAAAGTCCAACCACACGATCAGCCCGAGCTGCAGGAGCAGGGCGCAAAAGAGAAGGACCAGCGTGAGCACGTAAAAGGGGTCCAGCGCCATGGTGCGCCCGGTGCGGGTCCGGGAAACGTTCCGGACCACGGGGGCCGGCCGCTTTTTCTTCCTCTGCTGACGGTAGAGGTCGCCGAGACCGGCGGTCAGGTTGTCGTGGGAAGCCATGGATGCAGGGTAGGGCGGCTGGGGCCAGGGTGTCGAGGGGAATGCCATCCCGTTCCCGCTTGCCGGGCGATGATGCCCGGACTAGAGTACCGTTCGTTCGCCCAATCATGCAGGATCCCGGACAATTCGAACTCTTCCACGACCCGTCATCGCCGGCCTCTCCCGGTGCGGCGCCAAAACCCGCGCCAGAGGCCGCGCACCGTCCCCTGGCGGCCCGGATGCGTCCGCGGAGCCTGTCGGAGATCATCGGACAGGAGCACCTGCTCCGCGAGGATTCGCTTCTGCCGCGACTGATCCGGACCAACCGCTTCGGCAGCCTCCTGTTTTACGGTCCCCCGGGGTCCGGCAAGACGACCCTGGCGGAGGTGATCGCGGCGGAAACGGGAGCCCGCTTCGTGCGGGTCAATGCGGTTCAATCCAATGTCGCCGAGTTGCGGCAGATCCTCGAATTCGCCCGCAAGCGTCCCGATGTCGATACCATTCTGTTTATCGACGAACTCCACCGCTTCAACAAGGCCCAGCAGGATCTGCTCCTGCCCGACGTCGAGGAGGGAACGGTGCGCCTGATCGGGGCAACCACCCACAATCCCGGGTTTTACGTCAACCCGCCGCTCCTGAGCCGGAGTCATCTTTTCCGTCTCGATCCGCTTCAGCCGGCCGACGTGGTCACGATCCTGCGGCGGGCGCTCGATGATAACGAGCGCGGGCTCGGAAGCCGGCGCTGCCGGGCCGCGGAAAAGGTGCTTTCCGGTTTGGCCGGTTTGTGCGACGGCGACCTGCGCCGGGCGCTCAATGCCCTCGAGGTCCTCGTCATGAGCCTGCCGGAAGCGGGAGAACTGGACGAAACCCATCTGGCTTCGTTCGCCCGCGAGCGGCAGGTCCGTTACGATGCGAACGAGGACGAGCACTACGACACCGTTTCGGCTTACATAAAAAGCCTCCGCGGGGGAGATCCGGACGCGGCCTTATACTGGCTCGCAAAGATGCTGGCCGGGGGGGAGGACCCGCGTTTTATCGCGCGGCGGCTGGTGATCCTCGCCTCGGAAGACGTGGGGATGGCCGATTCGCGGGGCCTTTCCGTGGCGACGGCCGCGCATCACGCCTGCGATTTTGTCGGGTCGCCCGAATGCGAAATCAATCTCGCCCACGCCACCGTTTACCTGGCCACGGCTCCCAAGAGCAACCGGGCGTACGAAGGCCTGATCGCCGCGAAGAAGGCGCTCCGGGAGCAACCTCTCCAAAGCGTTCCGGTTCATTTGCGCGACACCGGCGGTCAGGCTTCCAAACGTATGGGGCACGGCCGGGGATACCGCTACAGCCATGAATACCCGGAAGGGATTTCCGGGCAGTCTTTCCTGGCGCAGCCCCTCGATCTCTACAATCCGGGAGAGAACGGAGAGGAGAAGGAAATCGCGGAGCGGCTCGCCCGGTGGAAAAAACTCAAGGCGGAGCGGGGGACGACGTAGTTTCCAGGGCCGCTGGCCGCCGGCTGCGGGGGGTCCGCGAACTGGACCGCCGGGGACTCCCCCGGCCCCGGCCGCACCGGTCGCGGCGACGGGAAAAAGGGGGGGCGGGTGCGTCGCTGCCGGAGGGTCAGTCCGTTTCTTCGATAATCTGCTGCCGGACCTTCACCGCGGTTCTTTTGGGGTGGACGATGCGCCCGGTGGCTTCCACGTAGGCCCGGGTGAATTCGGCTCCGTAGAGAAGAATCAGCGACGAATAATAGACCCAGAGCAAGACCACGACCAGCGATCCGGCGGCCCCGTAGGCGGAGGCGGTGCCGGTGTGGCTCAGATAAAATGAGATCCCCGATTTTCCGATGATAAAGAGGACCGCCGTGACCAGCGCTCCTTTTATCGCGTCGCGCCAGCCGATTTGCACGTCGGGAAGAATCCGGAAGATCATGGCGAAAAGCACGGTGATCACCATCAGGGAAACCGCAATATCCGCTCCCCCGAGGGCGGCCGAGGGAATCGCCACGAGGTCGTCGGCGAAACGGATAATGGCCGAGACCGCGGTGGACAGGACCAGCGACACCAGCAGAAGGAAACCGATGGTGAGGACCAGGGTCAGTGACAGAATGCGGGTCTTGATAAACTCGCGGATGCTGCTGCGGGTGGGTTTCGGGGTGACATTCCATACATCGTTCATCGATTGCTGGAGTTGCCCGAAGACCGTGGTGGCGCCGACCAGGAGAAGAACGATGCCCACCGTGGTTGAAAAATAACCGGTTCCCTCCAGTCCCGACTTGGCGATGGCCGTTTCCACCGCCACGGCGCCTTCCTCCCCGATCATGCTCTCGAGCTCGGCGACGATTTCCCCGCGGGCTTCCTCGTGGCCAAACACCATTCCCGCTCCCGCCACCACCAGAATCAGGATCGGGGCCATGGAGAACAGGGTGTAAAATGCGAGCGCCGCCGCATGCTGGAACGCGTTGTGCCGGATCCATCCCCGGGCTGCGTCGGCGGCAATGTTGATCCAGAAACGGGCCGGGGTCCAAAGACGTTTTTTCATCCTCTCGTTATCCCGAAGCGAACCGGCGGTGAAGGCAAGCGAGTTTGTCGTCGGCCATTTGCCAGACCCGGGGGCCATACGTTCCGGTCAGGTCGTGCGTGCGGGGACGAGGGTGTTGTGCGGTTGTCCCGGAATCAGGCGGGTTCCGTCGCTGAATCCCTCCGGGCGCTTCCGCAGGTGTTCGGCCAGCCGTTTGCGCCAGGGATCGAGGGCGGCGTCGGCATGCGGTTGCCGCGCGAGGTCGCACATCTCGTCCGGATCCTCGTCCAGGTCGAAGAGCTGCTCACGCCCGGTTTGGCTGTACCAAATGTACTTCCGGCGGCCGTCCGTCATGAAATGCATGGCGTCGTCGTTTCGGTAGCAGCCGGCATGTTCGCCGTGCAGCACCTCCCGAACCCGCTCGGTTTCGCCGCGGATCACCGGCATGAGGCTCCGGCCGGTCACCGTTTCCGGGATCGGGACCCCGGCGACGTCGAGCAGGGTGGGCATGATGTCCTGCAGGGCGACCGGGCCGGGGCTGACGATCTCGGCCGGGCAATTCATCGAGGGCGGTGCCCAGGCGAGGAACGGAACCCGGGCCGACGCTTCGTAGGCGAACGTCTTGCGGTACAGGTTGTGGTCGCCCAGCATCTCCCCGTGGTCCGAGGCAAAAACGATAAACGTGTTGTCGAAAAGCTGCATTCGCCGCAATGCGTTGATCAGTCGGCCGACCTGGTCGTCGATGAAGTTGATCATCCCGTAGTAGGCCGCCCGGGCGTAGCGCATGGTCTGCCGGTCGAGGCATACGCGGGAGCCGTCGACCTGGAGCCCGCGCTCGGGACCGGAGAAAGGCTCCGCCCAGTCGCCCACCACCGGTTCGGGCAGGGTTTCCCCCAGGTAGCGGTCGTAGTAGAATTGGGGACAGGTCAGCGGCGGATGGGGGTCGATGAAGGACAGGTTGAGGAAGAAGGGCGTGGCGGGGTCGCGTTTTTCCAGGAAATCGAGTGATTCCGAGACACACCAGGCGGTGTGCATCCGCTCTTCCGGCAAGGGGTGGGGCCGGCCCACCCACCCGTTGGCCGATACGCCGTGGGTGACGCCCGGGTCGACTTCGCGCGCGCCGGTTCGCGCCAGCCAGTCGACGTAGTCGTTGGCGCCGCCCGGTTTTCCATGGGTGGCGTCGGCCAGGCGCAACCGGTCGAAACCGAATCGTTTGCGCCGCGGGTGCAGGTGGAGTTTCCCGATCATCTCCGTCTGGTAGCCGGCCCGCCCCAGTTCGCCCGCCAGGGTGTGTTCCGGGTTCCACTCCACGCCGTCGGCAAACCCCACCATGCCATTGGCTTCGGGCGCCTGCCCGCTCATCAGGGCCCGCCGTGCCGGTATGCAGCTCGGGCATTCCGCGTAGCCGCGCCGGAAGCGCGTGCCCGCCCGGGCCAGCCAATCCAGGTTCGGGGTTTGCAGGACGGGGTGCCCCTCGATGCCCAGGCAATCGCCGCGTTGCTGATCGGTCATGATCAGGATAAGGTTGGGACGTGGATCCGGCATGGTCGTGTTGGGTTGGGTTCGGTTCAGCGGTGACAAAAACGGTGCGTTGCCTGCTTGTCGATCCTTACCGCGGCGGGACGCGCGAAGCTATTTCCGGTGTGATGCCAGGGCCCGGCGAAATCCCTCGATGATCTCCTCCGCCGGCTCCGTGCCCACGCTGACCCGGACCAGGTCTGGATCGATCCCCTGCCGTCGCAGGTGTTCGCGCCCTTCCGGATGGGATACCAGGTCGTAGTGGGCCAGGTACATGAAGGGACACATCATGGTGAACAGGGTGCCGAAGCTCGGTCCCTTGACAAACGGAGCCGAATCGTAGAAATCCGCCAGCGGCACGGCCAGGTCCAGCGTGAGGATGCCTCCCGGACGTTCGGGGCCGCGCGCGATTCGGCGGTACCCGGCTGCGGTCGTTTTCCCGTAAACCCAGTGAACCCGCTTGATCGCGGGATGGTTCTCCAGAAATGCCGCCAGCCGGATGGTGTTCCGGTTGATCGTGTCGACGGTCTGCCGGGCGTCGCCGATCTGCCCCGCCAGTTGGACCAGGTCCCGACTGTAGGGGGGTTCGTGCTCCTCTCGAGCCAGCCGGTGCCATTCCCGTGCCAGGTCGCCCCGGGCGGAATTGAAGGCGGCCATCCCCATCATCACGTCGCCCCGGTTGCCGAAATACTTCGTCAGGCTGTGGAGAACGACATCCGCGTAGGGCAGGACGTCCACGTTGTAGAGGCTGGCCAGGCTCGGGTCGACGAAGAGCAGGCTTTCATAACGATCACAGAGCTCACGGGCCCGGGCCAGGTTGGCCGTCTGGAGCAGTGGGTTGGTGGGTGTCTCCGTGATCACACCGGCAATCCGGTCGCCCTCCCGTTCAAAGACGGCCTCCAGGGCGGCGGTGTCTCCGGCATCGGGCAGTGCGATACAGCGCTCGTCGGGAGCGAGAAACTTTTCCAGGATCCTTGTGGTGTCGAGGTACAGCCAGCCGAGCTGGATCCAGACCGTCTTTCCCTTCGGCTGCTGCAGCCGCCGGGCCGCCTGGAACGAGGCAAAAAAAGCGTTCATGCCGCTCCGGCACAGGAGAAGCGTTTCCGGGTCCAGTCCGGGACACGCCTCAAGCAGGTGGTCCCGGACCGTTTTTTCCGGGTCCGCGCCGTTTCTCAGGTCCGGATGGCGCCGGTCCAGGAGTCCGGCGCCGTACAGCAGGTCTTCCGCCTCCCTTGAGGAAAGGAGGGAACCGGCGTGCTGGAAATACTGCCGGGCCCGGCGCACGAGATCGTCGCGCCGCGGAAACGCGATCACCTGCAGGGGACCCCATTCCCGTTTTTCCACCTCGCCGCAATGAAGAAATGCGACCAGGCCCTCCGCGCTTCGCCGCGACGGCGCGAGCGCCACCGCGCGGTCCGTCAGAGCCAGTTCCGTCCCGACGTGTTCCGCCAGTCGCCGGAGGTAGGTGTGTTCGACGAACCGGGGGTAGCCGCTGCACACGTGCCGGCGCACCGCCGGATCCTCCTCCTCGTACCCGATGACATCCCGCAGCGTCGGCAGGCTGCAACAAACCGCGTGCGGACTGTCCGGGACCCGTGCGCCCACGGCATATGTCGGAAACCCTTTCATGCTTAAAACTCCGCTATAGCAGATCGGAAGGCAGCGGTAAAGCGAGGGGAAAAGAAACACGATAATCAGCCTGGCTAATTATCGGCAATGGGATGTCGATCCGGCCGGAAGGGCGGAGGTGAAAAAAGCAGGGGTGTTTTTTCGGGGCGACACATAGTTGTATCACTCGGTTGGATTGCCGGGCATAGACTTCGGCCCGATTACGATCCACGGGTCGCCATATCCGCCCATAGCCGATGTAAAGGCGGCGCCGGCCGTCGGGCGTTTTCGGTATGAAACGTCAGGCCGGTATCCGCTGTGGCCCCGTCGTCCCGCCGGGGGAGGGAACGTTGTTTCGCCCGGGCCCGGCGGCTACGGCAACCGCCGTTCGAGCAGGCGACGGAGTTCCGGGTAGGCGATCTTGGCGTTGTGGCGCGGATCCACCGGGATGCGGGGCAGGGTGGTGACGGCGTGGATGGCACCGGCCAGTTCTCCGAAATCCGAAATATCCGGGGTCGCGGCTCCGGGTTCGGATTCCAGGATGAGCCAGTTCCGCTCCCGGTGGCGGATGAAGGCGGCCCGGCGGACGGCCGGAAACGCCGTGGCGGCACATTCGATGGAGAAAGGGTAGAGCCAGGCGCCCGGAGTGCGGGGGTCGGGGACCCGCGCGCGGCAACGGCCGAGCAGACGGAGCCGGCCCTCTCGATCGCTTGTGCCGGCATCGCCGGTCCGGTGCCAGACTTCCCGGCCGATGCGGATCTTGGTCTCGGCGTCACCCTCGCCGTTGAGGTAACCGGGAAGCACGTGGTCGCCGGCGACGATGATTTCGCCCGGCTGGCCGGGGGGAACCAGCAGGCGATCGAATTCGGCCGCCGACCGGGGGTGAAGGGGAAGTCCGCCGTTGTCCCGGAGGATGCGAACCCGGGTGCCCTCGGCCGGCGTTCCCACCGGCAGACCTTCCCCTCTCAGCGCACCGGCCCGTTCGGCCTCGGTTATACGGTCGCGGGCGATTTCGGAAATAGGCTCGGCTTCGGTCGATCCGTACAGGACATGGATGCGGGCGTTGGGAGCGAACGGGCCCAGTTTTTCCAGCGTTCGGGGAAAAACCGGGGCGCCCCCGGTGTGCAGTTGGCGGAAACTCGCCGCCGGCCGGCCACGGGCCGCGGCGGCCTCGGCCAGCCGTTCGAGGAAGGCGGGGGATGCCGTGCAGCGGTCCGGACCGAAACGGTCGATCTGGCGGAGGACCGGGACAGGGTCGACGAAACCCGGGCGGCGCAGATCGGCGTCGGGAATCAGGGTGGTCAATCCGGAAGCGAGGTTGGCCAGGGCAAAGACCGGAAGTGTGGCGAGATCGACTTCGCCGGCACGCAGTCCGAGCGCCCGCGAAAGGATGCGGTGCTGGGCGCGGAGAAAACCGTGGGAGCGTACCGCCGCTTTCGGTTGGCCCGTACTGCCGCTGGTGAAGGTGATCAGGGCGGGGTGGTCCTCCGGGAGCGAATCGATGCGCTCGCGGGGGACCAGGGCGTTTGCCCGGTGCAACCGGACCGCCGGCAGGAGGGTGAATCCGTTGGAGAACTTATGGGGAATACGCCGCAGGGCCCGGTGGCGCAGGCGAAGCAGGTGGGCCCGTCCCGGTCCGACCAGGGCGTCGGGGGCCCGGATGGCGCAGCAGCGGGCAAACGTCGCCGCGTCGGCCGCGGGATCGAGGAACATGGCGGTGGCTCCGATGCGCCAGAGGCCGAGCAGGACGGCGTAAAGGTCGGCCGACATGGGAAGGAAGAGCAGGGCGGTTTGCCCCCCCGCCAGCCCGCGTGCCCGGAATAGCGCCGCGAGCCGGGCCGACCGTTCCTCCAGCTCGGCGTAGCGGGTGATACGCGGACGGTTTGCCGGCCCTTCGATCAAAGCCGGCCGGTCGGGCGCCTCGGCGGTTCGCGCGCGAAGGAAATCGACGAGGTTCATGGTTCGTCCGTCCGGCCGAGTCGACGCCTGTAGAGGGTGTACTCCCGGATCGGGACGGCGCCCTGTTTGCCCAGGTTTTTGGAGTTGTTGTCTTCGTGCATCAGCGCGTGGATCAGCCGATCGAAGCCCAGCCCGGCTGCCCGCCGGCGGATTTCCCCGGCCAGAAGGGTGCCGATGCCCGCGTAGGTGCGGCCCGGCAGAACCGCGAGGGTCTTGAGTACCAGGGTGCGCGTCCGTCCCGTTCGTTCCTTTTCGCAGAGGTCGGGAAGGGCGAAGGCGAAGCCGACGGCACGGTCTCCCTCCTCCGCCACCAGTACGGTTTCCGGGCGGATCAGCGGTTGCAGCGGACGGTACAGCTCGAAAAAGGCTTCTTCCGCGAGCGGGGTGAACAGGAAGTTCTGTTTGAAGCTTGCACGGGAGACGGCGTAGATCCGCCGCAGTTCTCCGGTGAAATCGGTGGTATCGAATTCCCGGATACGGACGCCGGCCCTGTCGGCCCGGTCCCGGGCCCCGGCCAGGCGCGGGTCCGGGCGGTCGAGGTCGGTCAGAAGCGCCGAGGTGTAACGGGCGAGGGGCGTGAATCCCGCGTCGCGAAAATGACCCGGCCATGCGTCGGGCTGGTCGGGCTCGAGAAAGAATCGGGGCCGGTCGCCGCGCCGGGTGACAAAACGATAACGCCGCCAGGTGGTGCCGTCCATCGGGCCGATGGCGACCGTCGCGCCCCGCCGCTTCAATGCTTCGCAGGCCGCATTCAGCACGCCGATCCCGCTTTCGGCGTTTTCGGCCCAGTAGTGGCCGATCACGCCGGTGCGTTCCCCCTCGATGGGAGGCGTTTCCCGGAACCAGATCGACGCGCACGCGCCCACCGCGCCCCCGGGCGAGACGTGGCGCAGGTGCCGGTCGGCTTCGTGGTCGAACGGATTGGCCGGGACATAAGGGGCCGCGGCCGGATGCTCCGGCGGCGGTGCGGGCGGGTCGTAGTGATTCGTTTGCATGGCGAAAACGGCGTTGGCAGGGTCAGGCGGGAGAAACGTTGACCGCCAGCACAAAAAGCCCCAGCGAGGCGGCCCCGACCATGCCGGTGCGAAAGAACCAGCCGGAGAACGGCAGGGGGGCGCTGCCGAGTTCCTCCTGTCGCATCCAGACAAGTGCGCCGACCAGGGCGCCCGCCGCGTAAACGGGCGGTGCGAGGTGGAGGACGGAATGTTCCGGGGCGAACCAGGTGAAGTACGGGAGGTAAATCAGCGTGTGGGAAGGGAGGACCGTTAACGCCAGCAATGCCGGCAGCCGCATGGTCCGGCGGTTGGCTTTTATGCGATTGATCCAGATAACAGCGAGGAAAACGGCGAAGGTAAAGGTGTAGGCGTAGAGGTGGGCCGGGTCGGGTGCGACGCGGTGCTGCATCAGCCAGAAGATCCCCGCCAGCACCACGGCGAGAACGCCGGAGGCCGGCTGGCGGTTCGTTCGCCGGGCGATGAGGTAGGGAATGAACCGGGGATAGGCCAGGAACAGGAGCAGGGGCGGGACGACCCAGGCGACTCCGCCGACGGCGAAGGCGAGGTACCCGAACAGGGCGGCACCGGTCAGGGCGCTGTCGTTGAGCGAGGTCTTTTTTTTGAGGTAAAAGGTGAAGGCGAGCAGGATGAGGAGGAGCACGAAGCGGATCCAGAGGGCTTCCGACGGGAGCGCCAGGTAGGCGTCGAGGAAGAGGAACCCGAGCACCGGAAGGAAGAAATTGTCCAGTCCGCGCCACGCGATCGCCTCGACAATAACGACCACCATGCCGAAGAGAGCCGCCACCGAGAGCGCCCGGCCGGGGGAAACGGCATCCCAGAACCAGACCGAGGCCAGGGTGGCGGTGAAGGCGGTGAGGAAAAACGCGATGGATCCTTCGAGGGTTTTTTCTCCGTCGTCGGTGCGGTAGCGGATGGACCCGATCCGCGTCCCCACCAGGGCGGCCAGGGCATCGGCGTAGGTCAGCACCATAAGGGGCGGCCAGTAGTAGAGGGGATCCCCGCCGCTGAGGAAAAAGAGGACGGCCACCCCCGGGGGGAAAAGCAGGTCGCCCCAGGAGGGCCGTTTGACGGCGTGCAGCACCTCCCCGCAGGCGCCCGGGAGACCGCGGCGCCGGACCAAAGCGAGAAACAGGAAGGCCAGAAACCCGAGTGCCAGGACCGGGAGCGGGGAGGAAAACAGCCAGGGAAACGCCAGGGTTACCGTGCCCATGCCCATGTGGAGTGCTTTTCGGGCCGATTCCGCGTGCGGCTGGAAACGCACCTGCCAGGCCCGGAGGATGGCGAGGAGCAGGCCCAGGACGAGAAGAACGGCGGCGATGGCGATGAGGTCGTGCACGGGGGCGGGTTGCGGTGTGATGGCGCTCGCGGGTCAACCGGTAATTTCTTCCAGGATGAATGCGCTGTAGAAAAAGGCCCGGTCCCGGCGGTGCAGGGCGGCGGCTTCCTCCGCGAGGGGAAGGAGCCGGTCGGCGAACGAATCCGGGCGGCTGCGGGGGGCGAGCATATTCCAGTAAGCCAGGCGTCCGCCCGGCCGTCCCAGGCGGACCAGCCGATCGAGGAGGCGCCGATAGTTGTCCCCGGACATGTACTCGAAAATATCGCTCAGATTAAACCGGTCCACGGCCCGGTCGCCCGCTTCATCCGCGAACGCCTCCACCGACTGGAGCCGGCCCTCGATGCGGTCGATGTTATGGCGGATCGTATCGAAGTTTTCGGGACGCAGGGCAAAGGGGAGGGCGTCACCGTGCCGGCCGCGCAGGATCCAGTGCAGGTAGGGGTTCTCCGCGGGATTGAGGACGGTGAGCGCGTGCTCGGTGCGGCGGAGAATGCGTTCGGCCACGCCGCCCTCGACGTACCGGAAAAACTCCCGGTCGCGTCCCATCCTCCCCATGACCCACCGGGAGAAAAAGAGGCGGAAAAGGAGGCGCCAGCGCCAGGTGTTCCAGTGGTCCCGGTAAAAAGCCGTTCGCTCCTCCGGGCCGCGATCGCGGAGAAGTTCGTTCACCGTCCGGCGCGAATGCACCAGCGGAAGGACCCGCCGGCGGAAAAGGGCGAAGTAGTTCTCGAATTTTCCGCCGGCCGCGATCCCGCCTTCGACCAGCTGCGGACGGGCGTCCCAGAACGCGCGCGAAGCGGGCGGCAGGATGGCCCGGCAGCGCCGGTACAAACGGGTCCGTCGGTCGCTGGGACGGGAACCGAGGAGTTCGAGGAGTTCGGCGTGTTCCAGGCACCTGAAGGCGGCGACGCGCAGTTCGAGCGCGGCCAGTTGGGCCGGGTTGAGGTCGAGCGCCACCACCTTCCGCGGGTTGCGGGTGAGCAGGGCCAGGGAATTGTCGCCCGCCGAGGCGATGGACAGGCAGGTGTCCCCGGGCTGGATCGCGAGGCCCTCGACGAGGATTTCGGCGTCCTCCCAGCACTGACCGTAGCGCAGGAGGGAGAAATCGGCCCGGGCGGCCACTTCACTCGCCGTGGCCTCATTCATGGCGGCAACGGTCGAGGATGCGGATTTTGCCCGACGTCCCGTCGAATTCCACGTCGTCTCCGGTTCTCAACCGGGCGAGCAGGCCGGGGACGGCAACGACCGAAGGAATACCCATCTCCCTCGAAACGATCGCGGAATGGGAAAGCAGGCTTCCCCGCTCCACCAGGAGTCCGGAAGCGAGCGGAAACAGGAGGATCCACCCGGGATCGGTCTGGGCGGCCACGAGAATTTCCCCGTTTTGCATTTCGGCTTGCCGCGGGTTGCGGACCACCCGGACGCGCCCCCGCACGACCCCCGGACAGCACCCGATCCCCGCGAGGTCGGCTCCGCCGGGGTCCTCCGGCACCGGTTGACGCTCCGGGGCCTCGTTTCCCTGGCAAACGATGCCCCGGGTGACGAATCGTTCCGGCGGTGCGGGTTCGTCGAGGAAACGTTCGTACTCGCGCCGGCGCAGTGCCGCCAGGCCGCGAAGATCCAGCGTGGTGGCGGTGCCTTCGATGTAACCGAGGGCTTCGAACAGATCGAGGTGAAGGATGTCGCGGGGATCGTCCAGGATCCCGTAGGCGTGGAAACGGCGTCCGATCTCGAGGAAGATCCGGCGCACCCGTCCGAACAGGCGCGTGCGCTCGAACCGGAGGTTCTCGCGGTCCCGCACCCGTCGCCGGGCCCGGGTGAGTACGAAACGGAACACGAGTTTGCGCAGGGGGTGGCCGGAGAGTCTTTCCGCCAGTTCGTTCTCCGCCTGGGTGCGGGTGACTCCTTCCGCCGAAGGGGGCTCGGGGTCCGCGGCGGTGCCGTCCTCGAGGTAGCGCCGCGCGAGCTGGCCGGCGGAACGGTAGAGCAGGAGCGGGTCGTCCTCCAGCGTCGCGCTCTCCAGCTTCAACTCTTCGAGGCAACGGTCGCCGAACTGATCGAGGTAGGCGCGGGCGGCACGGGAAAAGTCCGGGCGGCGCCGGACCTCGCGCATCACCTTCGCCGGGGGCGCCTGGCAAAGAATTTCGGGAAAGCCGGGTTCCGCGGCCGCGAGCCGCGCGAGTTCGGTGAGCCGCCGGGCGGGCTGGGCGCTGATGATTTCGCCCGCGCCGCAGAGAAGTCCGTTTTGGAGGGTTCCGGCCTCATCGCGGCACCAGCGCCCGGTCAGCGTTTTGAGGAGGCCGTAGTAGATCATGGCGAAAAAATCATTCACCAGCGGCGCGTCCCAGCGGGTGATGAGGCGGGATTCCAATCGGCGGTAGACGGCGGCGAGTTCGTCGGCTCGCAGATCCCCGAGGTTCCCGTCCGGATCGGCCAGGGCCTCCTCCAGGCGCCGGTGAAACTTACGGATGGACCGGTCGAGTGTCCAGTGGCTGCGGACGAGCCCGCCGAGGGAAAGGGCGAAGTCGATGGCCGCGCCGGCGCGGTCGCGGGCCGACTGCCGGCGCAGGCCGCCCAGTACGGATTCCGGCAGCCCCTCCCGGACGCCCATCATTTGCTCCATGAAGCGGGCGTTGACCGAGAACCCCGGCAGCAGGGCCAGCATCCGGTACCAGTGGAGGAGGTTGTAATATATCCGCCCGCGCACCCGTCCCAGCATTCCGGCGAAGACCGCCCGGTTGTCCTCCACCACGGCGCGGCGGACACCCAGCAACAGGCAGAATTGCCGGTATACCCCTTCGTAAACGTGCCGCGCGAAGGAAAAGGTCAGCGTGGAGGAGACGCCTCCGTAGCTTTCGACGATGTTGCTGTTGTCCCAGATCCGCTCGATTCCCCCGGGATCGCGCAGGCGGGCGAGCGCGGTCACCGGACGCGATTGCAGGAGGTGGATTTTCCCGTCCTCCAGGGCCCATTCGATATCCTGGGGAAGGCCGGCGAGGCGGGCGCAGCGGCGCGCCAGGTCGGCCGCGGCGGATGCCTGGGTGTCGGTGATCGCCGGGGCGCGCTGATCCGCGGGGGGAACGGGTACGGTGTGAATGCCGCCGCCCGCTTCGCGGTTGAGCCGGTGGGCGGTTCGCTTTTCCGCCACCGTGCGTTCGAGGATTCTCCCGTTGCGATCGATCCGGTAGGTGTCGGCATCGGATTCCCCGCCCACCAGGGATGAACCCAGGCCGTAAACCGCGCTGACCACGGCGGTGTCCCAGGCGCCCGAAACGGGATCGACACTGAAGGCGACACCCGCTGCTTCGGCGTCGACCATCTTCTGGATCAGGACCGCCGGAGGAGAAAACGGGGTTTCCGCAGCGTCCCGGTCTCCCCGGTAGGCCGCGACCCGGTCGGCCGCTCCCGACTGCCAGACCCGCACCACGTAATCGGCCACCTCATCCGGCCTGACGAACAGGAAACTCTCGAACTGCCCGGCGTAGGAACGATCCGCGGCATCTTCCTCGGCGGCGGACGAACGGACGGCCAGCCGTTCGCCCTCGAGCCCGGCCCGCGCGAGCGCGCTTTCCAGCGAGGTCCGAACCGTGGCCGCGAGGGAGAATCCCCGCCAGCTCTCCGGGAGGGCCGGGTCGAATGTTCCGTCCGCGGGGAGGGAGGAGTGGAAGGCGGCGGGAGCGACGGCAATCCACGGCGGGGCCGGGATTCCCGCGGCCGCCATGCGGGCGAGCGCGCAGGCTTTGCCGCCCATGGTCGCGAGGTCGGGTTCGGATTCCGCGTCGAGAATAAAGGGAGGCGTGGACATGGGAGGCCGGTGTGAGTCAGGATTCCAGGGCGCGCATGAGAAACGGGGCCAATCCCAGGAGCGGGTACATGACGAGGGTCCAGATGCCGGAGAGGAATTCGAACCAGGAGGCGGTATCCCCGGTGGGGTTTTGCAGAAAACACCGGGCGCGGAATAAGGCGAAGAAATAAATCGGCACCAGGATGGCGAGAGCCGGCGGGAGGAAACCCACCATCCCCGCGGCCAGGCCGGCGAAGACCAGGTTTGCGGTCAGGATTAAGCACCAGGCCCGGACCGCGTTTCCGCGACCCCAGATCACGGTGTACGTGCGCACGCCTTCCTCTTCGTCCGCGGGAGCCCGCAGTTTGCGGCCGATCTCGATCAGAATGCCGTTGAAGAAGCTGACGATCAGGAACCCGTAAAGGCCGTCGGGCGGGAGGGTGCGCCCCGCCGTAAGCCAGTCGCAGGCGGTGGCGTAGAGATCGATCAGGGGCATGATCAGCATGTGGGTCCAGAGGTAGGTCACCGGTCGGGCGGTGAGCCAGTCCCGCACGAAAAACTCCCGGCTCATGGCCCCGAGATACAGCCACGCGAGGGCCAGGACGCCGAGCAGGGGCGGGTGCAGCCAGAGCGCCAGGGCCAGCTGGGCTACGCCGCAGCCGAACCCGATCCATCCCAGTTCCCGCAAGGTCACCAAACCGCGGGGGACCGCCCGGTAGGGACGGTAACGGGCGTCCTCTTCGTAGTCCTTGAATTCGTCCGCGATGCGCAACTGCAGGAAAAACAGCAGGGCGGTTATAAAGGCCACCAGCAGTTGGGCGGGTTCCGGGAAGCCGGCCTCGCCCCGGAGCAACCGGGAGTAACCGACGGCGGCGAAACTGAAAACGGCGACGAGGGGGCCGTGACGGGCGAAAGGGAAACGTTCCCGCTGGTAGATCATCCAGCGGCGCCAGCCTGCGGGGGTGGTGGGGGAGACCGTTTCTTTCATGCGGAACAGAGCCGGTTCAGGGGGTGCGGGAATGGCGTTTGCGGCCGAGGACGGCGTGCGCGCGCGCGAAGTCGCCGGAACACAGGGCGGCGATGATGGAGAGCTCTCCCGCCAGCGCCGTCGCCGCGCAGACCTCGGCAAAGGCCCGCGCCTTGCCTTCGCCGGCCAGGCCGAGGAGGTCGAGGCAGGCCCGCTGCGACGGAAGGCCGGTTCCTCCTCCGACGGTGCCGACAATGAGGTTCGGCAGGGTGACCGCGGCGTAAAGGATCCCGTTTTCCCGTTCCTCGAAGCGGGTGACCCCGACCGCCGATTCCGCCACACAGGCGGCGTCCTGCCCGCAGGCCAGGTACAGCGCGGCAATCCCGTTGGCGTAGTGCCCCTGCACCCCGATGGTCCCGCTGAGCACCCCGCCCAGGGCCGACATGCGCCAGAAGTCCACCATTTGTTGCGCCTTCACCTTCAGCCGCTTCCCGAGGATTTCGGCCGACAGCGTGATTTCGGCGGTGACTTTTTTGCCGCGGACGCCGGCGAACGACTGGGCGCTCGCTTTTTTGTCGCCGGACAGGTTCGACTCGACAAACCAGTAACGCGGTTTGACCGGCGTGTGTTCGATGATGTAGCGGCAAACCGCGTCGGTGGCCAGGGTGACCATGTTCTGGCCCGCCGCGTCCCCGGTCAGGTACTCGAAGGTCAGGTAGACGTGGTTCCCCTCCACCGTCAGCCGGATGTCGCGCAGGCGCCCGTGACGGGTGGTTTCGCCGGCGACCTTTTCGAATGCTTCGCGCTGTTCCAGCGCCCACACCATGAACCGGCCGACTTCACCGAGATCCTCAAAGGCGAATCCCGGAGCGCGCGAGACGGCTTCGTTGAGCAGGACCGTCCGGCAACCCCCGGCTTCGGTGATGGCCAGGGAGCCGCGGTGATAGGAGGCCACCAGGGCGGCTTCGTGGGTGGCCAGGGGCAGGAGGTAGTCCCCGTGGGCGAAGAGGCCGTTGATGCGCAAGGGGCCGGCCACGCCGAGGGGGATTTTTACCGTGCCGATGAGGTTTTCGATGTTGGCGGCATACGACGGCAGCCGCTCGCGCGTGTCGTTATCGAGCAGGGTGTTCCGGGCCCCGTCCGACAACGGCAGGTGGGCCAGCCGTCCCTCCACCGCTTCGGGACCGTTGCGGAGGGGCGAACGAACCGATGCCTCCGGCGGCTCGAAGCGCGATCCCAGCCGGCGGGCGAGAGATTCCGGGTCCCCGGTGTCCAGAATGGATTCCAGAACCTGTTTTGCTTTCCGGTACGATTCCGCCATAGAGGTGCGGGGTTATCCTCTCCGGAAATTTCACGGCGGGCGAGCTTAAGTTTTGATTGCAAACGGGAAATCCCGGAACCAGCTTCAGAACTGACCGGTCAGTTCTGGGGCGCGGGATGCCCGCCGGGCGATTTTTTTTGTGAAACGGGAGGAAAAAAAGGCAAGGATACTGAGCGCGGCCGAATCGCTCATGGCGGCCCGGCACTGGAGCGAAATCAAACTCGACGAGGTGGCCGAACGCGCCGGTGTGGGCAAGGGCACGCTTTACCTGTATTTCAGGGACAAGAAGGACCTTTTTTTTCAGGTGGTGTTTTCCGGGTTCGACGCGTTGTGCTCGGGCATCGCGGGGCACTCGTGCGAGGACACGACCTTCGCGGTCTACCTGCGGGAGACCTGCGCCGAGATCAGTACTTTTTTCGCCAACCGGCGGGCGGTGTTTCAGTCGATGCAAAACGAGGAGGCACGCATATTTGAGTGCGGCGGGCGCCTGCAGGAGGCGTGGTTGCAGCACCGGCGCCGTCTGGTTGACGCCGTGGGCGGAGTTCTGGAACTCGGGCAGCAACAAGGGGTCCTGCGGGATGATGTTCCTCCGCCGGTACTGGCCAACTTCCTCCTCGGGATGCTGCGGACCCGTGCCCGCGACCTCGCGGACGCCGATCCCAGCTACCGTTCACACGATTTTATCCTGGAAATGTTTTTGCACGGCGCCGGATCGGGGCAACGCCGGAAACGGGACCAAGCGTTCTCCAACCAAGCGATATCATGAACAAGGTACGAAAACTTCTGATGGCTGTGTTCGGCGGCTTTCTGGCCCTTGCGCTGGTCGCGTTGTTTTACCAGCGCTTCGCCGACGAACCGGTTGACCGGGTCCGGGAGCCCGGCGCGGTGGCGGTTGAGGTGGTTTCGGTGGAGCGGGATACCGTGCGGAACCTGCGCACCTTCAGCGGGTCGCTCGCCTCGCGGTCGCGATTCGACGTCGCCGCCAAGGTGGGCGGCCAGCTTTCCTCGCTGCCGGTGGATATCGGCGATCCCATCGAGCGCGGGCAGCTTATCGCGCGCCTGGACGACGAGGGGTTCGTGCAGGAGGTGGCCCAGTCGCAGGCGGAGGTCGAGGTGGCCCGGGCGAACCTGGAGGAGGCCGGGAGCTCGCTGGAGCTGGCCGAACGGGAGCGCGACCGGGTGCAGGCCCTGCGGGAGCGGCGCGTGGCGTCGGCGGCGGACCTGGAAGCGGCCGAGGCTCGGGTCCTGGCCGAGCGATCGCGGGTCCGGGTGGCCGAAGCGACGATCGAGCAGCGCCAGGCCGGTTTGCGGGCGGCGGAGCTGAGGCTCTCCTACACTCGAATTGCGGCGCGATGGGAGGGCGAAGGCGACAGCCGGGTGGTGGGGGAACGCTACGTCGACGAGGGGACCACCCTGACCGCCAACCAGCCCATTGTTTCCCTGGTCGACCTGCGGAACCTTCGGGCCGTGTTTCAGGTGACCGAGCGGGATTACCCGCGCGTCCGGATCGGCCAGGAGGGAACCGTGACCAGCGATGTGCTTCCGGATGAAACGTTTCCCGGGGCCGTTATTCGCCTTGCGCCGCAGTTCCGGGAATCGTCGCGGCACGCCCGGGTCGAGCTCGAGGTGCCCAACCCGGAGGAGCGCCTGAAACCGGGACAGTTTGTCCGGGTATCGCTGGAACTCGGCAGAGCCGAGGACGCCGTGGTGGTCCCCCGGGATTCGATCGTCCGCCGCGAGGGTCGCGAAGGGGTCTTTATGGTCGAGAGCGGGGAGGAGGGCGACAAGGCCCGGTTTGTCGAGGTGCGCACCGGCTATATCGAGGGCGGCCGTATCCAGATCGCCGAACCCGAACTGAGCGGGGACGTCGTGGTCCTGGGGCAGGACCAATTGGCCGACGGCACGCGGGTCCGGGTGGTGGGACGGGGCGATTCCGGCGACGTCGAAGGTGTCGCCCGGTTCGATGAGGCGGGCGAGGTGCGATGAATCTTTCCTCATTCAGTATCAATCGTCCCGTTTTTACGGTCATGGTCTGCCTGATCGTGATCCTGGTGGGCGCGATCTCCCTGGCCCGGCTCCCGATCGACCTGATCCCGGAGATCGAGTTTCCGCGCCTGACGGTGGTCACCAGCTACGACAACGCGAGCCCGGAGGAGGTTGAGCAGTTGATCACCCGTACGGTGGAAGAGGCGGTCGCGGCCGTACCGGGGGTGGAGGAGATCACGTCGGTTTCGAGCGAAGGGAGCAGCAGTGTGGTGCTGTCGTTTATCTGGGGAACCAACCTGGACGAAGCCTCCAACGACGTTCGTGACCGGCTCGACCGCGTGCTCAACAACCTTCCGGACGATGCCGACCGCCCTCAGTTGCGCAAATTCGACCCGAATGCTTTCCCGGTACTCATCGTCGGCGCATCCTCCCGGCTGGATGAGATCGACCTCCGCCGGCTGCTCGACAACCAGGTCCGCAATCGGCTGGACCGGGTGCCCGGGGTGGGGGCGGTCGACGTCTGGGGCGGCCTGGAGCGCGAGATCCAGATTACCGTCGACCCGGATCGGGTGCAGGCATTGGGCCTGTCCCTGGACCGGATTATCGAGGCCATTCGCGAAGAGAACGTTGTCGTCCCGGCAGGGGAGATCGAGGATGGCCGCTTGCGCATGGCCCTGCGAACCCCGGGGCTGCTCTCCAGCCTCGATGAACTGCGCGACGTGGTGGTGGCCACGCGCGAGGGGGCCCCGGTTTATCTCGGTCAATTGGCCGACGTGCACGACACGCATGCCGAAGTGACCCGCATTACCCGCATCAATGGAGAACCGGGTGTCAGTCTCGCGATCCGCAAACAATCGGGGACCAACACCGTTCAGGTGGTGCGGGAGGTGCGGCGCGAGATCGCCCGGATCAATCGCGATTTCCCCCAGCTGACGCTGACTCCGATCCGGGATACCTCGCAGTACATCCAGAGGTCGATCGCCAACGTCAATCGTTCCATTCTTTACGGCGGGCTCCTCGCCATCGTGGTGCTGCTTTTTTTCCTCCGCAGCATCCGCAGCACCGCCATCATTGCCACGGCTATCCCGATCTCCATCATCGCGGCCTTCTCCCTCATGTATTTCACCGGCCTGACCCTCAACCTGATGACCCTGGGCGGGATCGCGCTCGGAGTGGGGATGATGGTGGACAATGCCATTGTGGTGCTGGAGAATATTTTCCGGTTGCGGGAACAGGGTGCCGCACCGCGCAAGGCGGCCCATCAGGGCGCCTCGGAGGTGGCCGCGGCCATCGTGGCCAGCACGCTGACCACCCTGGCCATATTCCTTCCCCTGGTCTTTCTCGAAGGGGTGTCGGGTGTGATGTTTCGCCAGCTGGCCTATGTCATCGGCTTCACCCTGCTGTGTTCGCTCGTGGTCGCTTTGAGCCTGGTCCCCATGCTGGCGTCGAGGGTTCCCGGGACCGCGCCGCCGGGACCGGGGGCGCGGAGGGATGTCGGTCGTCGCCTGCTCGGGTGGGCGGCCGAGCGGTTCCGGCGCCTGGAGGCCCTCTATAGCCGGGCGCTCGACCGCGCCCTGCGCCGGCCGGTGGCGGTGTTCGGAGCCGCCGTGGTTCTTTTTGCCGGGGCCCTTTTGCTGGTTCCCCGGCTCGGTACCGAGTTTATGCCCGAGGCGGACGAGGGCGAGGTCCGGGTGAATGCGGACATGGAGGCGGGAACGCGTATAGAGGCGATGGACGCCAAGATGCGCGAAGTCGAACGAATCGTGCGGGAAAACGTGGCGGAGATCGAAAATATGGAGGTCCGGTCCGGATCCTGGGGATGGCGGGGAACCGGCGGCATCCGCGGAAGCGTGCGGGCCTACCTGGTGCCGGCGCGCGACCGCGACCGGTCGAGCGAGGAGATCGCCAACGCCCTTCGCCCGAAGTTCCGGGATATTCCCGGGGTCGACCTGCGTGTCAGTCCCGGGCGCGGTCTCTTCATCCTCCGCATGGGCGCGGGCGGCGGGGAGGACGACCGGCTCGGGGTGGAGATAACCGGGTTCGACCTGAACACCCTCGACGCCCTCGCCGCCCAGGTGGCGGCGGCGGTGGAGTCCATTCCGGGAGTGACCGATGTCGAGCTCAGCCGGCAGGACGGCGTGCCGCGGCAGTTGGTGCGGATCGACCGGGACCGGGCGGCCGATTTCGGGATCACCACCGGCCAGGTTGCCCGCATGCTCCGCACCGCGGTGGGGGGGTCCCGGGCCGGGGAGTTCCGGGACAACGGCGACGAGGTCCGGATGCTCCTTCGGTTGCGCGATGCCGACCGCATGGAACTGGACGACGTTCTGAATCTGACCATTCCCAACGGCGACGGGGACCAGGTTTCCCTGCGCAGCCTGGTGGCGTTTTCCCGCGAGCCGGGTCCCACCCAGATCGAACGGCGCAATCAGCAGCGGGTGGCCAACGTTTCGATTAATTTCTCCGACCGCGATCTCGGCTCGGCCAGCCGCGATATTCTCGAGGTGCTGGCCGGGATCCCGACCCCGGCGAACTACCAGATGTTTGTCCGGGGCGATTACGAGGAGCAGCAGGAGGCCTTTCGCGAGCTGCTGATAAGCATGATGCTTTCGATTCTCCTCGTGTACATGGTGATGGCCTGCCTTTACGAATCCCTGCGCAATCCGCTGGTTGTGATGTTTTCCGTTCCCATGGCGGGGATCGGTGCCATCCTTTTGCTTTTCCTCACCGGGAGCACCCTCAATGTGCAATCGTATATCGGTCTCATTATGCTCGGCGGCATTGTGGTCAACAACGCCATCCTCATCGTCGACCAGGCTTCCCGCCTGCAGGCGGACGGGTCCTCGGCCGACGACGCGGCGCGTGAAGCCGGCCGGCGGCGATTGCGGCCGATCCTGATGACGTCCCTGACCACGATGCTCGCCCTGGTCCCGCTGGCCATGGGTGTCGGTGAGGGCGCCGAGGCGCAGGCCCCGTTGGCGCGCGCCGTGATAGGCGGCTTGCTCAGCTCGGGGTTGATCACGCTTTTTGTCATCCCCATCGTCTACGTCTGGTTTAACCGCCATCGCCAGCCGGAACCGGTCGAAGCCTGATCGTACCGGGAAAGCGACCGTTTCCGGCTGCCCGGCCCCTCCGGAACCGTGCCGGTCGGACTCGGCCGGGAGGATTTTCCTTTCCCCTTGACCGGTGAGGGGGGGATTCTAACGTCTTTTCCTTTACGCTGTAATCATAAACGCTTCATTTGTTTTTCGCGTTCAATATGCCGAGTGAATCACCAGCCAGTTCGCCAGGAGGTCGCCGCCCAACCGGTTTTCTTTGGATCGAAGCGGGCGTCCTGCTCCTGTTCTGGTTTATGATGAGCGGGAAGTTCGATCCCGTACACATCGGGTTCGGTTTGATCTCGGTCGGCATCGTAATGGGATTGCAGCTCCGCCTTCCGGGGAGCCGCCGGGACAAGGCGGATAAGGCGCTGCTGGCCCATTTTCACCGTTTTCCGTTCTACCTTCCCTGGCTCGCGGTCCAGATGGTCCAAGCGACCTGGCAGGTGGCTATGATCGTCCTTTCCCCGCGCATCCGAATCGACCCCTGCCTGGTGGAGTTCACGAGCGACCAACCGCATTCGGTGGCTCGCGTAACCCTCGGCAACTCGATTACCCTGACACCCGGAACGCTGACGCTGGAGGTCGACGGCGACCGTTACCGGGTGCACGCGCTCACCCGGCGGAATGCGGACGAATTGCTCGAAGGCGCCATTCCCCGACACGTGGCCCGTCTTTTCGGCGGTACCGGTGAGCGGGTGGTCCGGGACGGAAGAATTGTGACGAAACCGGGGGAGCTCTAGGCTATGGATACGTTCTTTGTAGCGGCGACGGTGGCCCTGGTTGCGATTGTTCTGCTCCCTTTTTACCGGGTCATGCGGGGGCCCACCGTGTTCGATCGCCTGCTCGCGATCGGCGCCATGGGTGCCAAGACCATCGGGTTGGTTTGCATGTTCGGGTTCCTCTACGGGAGATTTTATATGTTCGCCGACATCGCCCTGGCTTACGCGGTCCTCAACTTCATTGCCGGGATCGCCGTGGCTAAATACTTCACCCGGGAAAGGAGTCCGGAATCATGAGCCTGGTCCAGGATGTTTTGGCGGTGTTTCTGATTGTTTCGGGTCTCCTGATCATGCTGGTGGGCAGTCTGGGCATCCTGCGGCTTCCCGATTTTTTCACCCGTTCCCACGCCGCCAGCAAGGTTGATACGACCGGTATCATATTCCTGCTCGCCGGCCTGGCGGTTCACGAGGGATTGACCCAGGCAATGGGCAAACTCCTGATCGCCATAGCCTTTATCATGGTCGCCAACCCCGTGGCCATCCATGCCCTGGCGCGTGCGGCCTGGAATCACGGTGAACGCCCGTGGGCCAACGGAAAATCCCAGCGGAAGGAAACCCGATGAATTGGCTGGTCGAACTGGTCCTGTTTATTTTGCTTCTGACCACGGCCGTGCTGGCTCTTTCGGTCAGGGACCTGCTGGCCGCCGCCGCGGCCGCAACCGCATTCACGTTCACCATGGCGCTGCTGTTTGTTTCCATGGGTGCCATCGATGTCGGGTTTACCGAGGCCGTGGTGGGCGCCGGAATCGTCGGGGTTTATTTTATCGCGGCCGTATTCCAAACATCAAGGAGGACCCGGGATTGAGAATTGCGAACTACATAATGCTCCTGCTTTTTACCGGCCTGCTGGTGTACGCCACCATTCACCTCCCGGCCCGGGGGGATCCGGAGGCCCCGATGCACAGGAAGGAAAATGTGGTCGGGGATCCGGTGGCCGGAGCCTATTTTATCGGGAATGCCTACCGGGATGCCGCGACCCCCAACATGGTTACGGTGATTCTGGCGGATTACCGGAGCGTGGATACACTGGGCGAGGTCATCGTCGTTTTTACCGCCGGAGTCTGCTGCCTGCTGATTTTGCGAAGGAGGATGTATGACTAATCCGTCCGAAAGCGTGATCATTGTTGTGGTCAGTCGGGCTCTCGCCCGCTTGATTCAACTCTTTGGCATCTACGTGATCATCCACGGCCACTACAGTCCCGGCGGTGGATTCCAGGGCGGGGCCCTGCTGGCCGCCGGCGTGCTCCTCCTGCGCATGACCGAGGGAGGCCGCGCTTCGCAGTCGGAAGTCTCCACCGAAGCCGCCATTCCCCTGGCGGCGGTCGGGGCTTTGATTTTTGCCGGCGCGGGCCTGGTGACGCTGGCCTTCGGCGGCCATTACATGGACTATGGAGCGGTGCCGGTCCCGGGCGTGGAGGAACCCGTCGTGCGTTATTACGGGATTCTCCTGGTCGAATTCGGAATCGGGCTCGCCGTCATGACCGCGCTGGTCGCCATTTTCGATGACATGGTCGCCCCGGATCCCTACGGCAATGCCGTCGACGCCGCCGGCGACCGTGCCGGGACGCCGCCCAAATTATAATGATACCGGGAATGAATCTTTCCAAGCCGCGATTGAACCTGTTCTGTTGTCCGAAATGATCGAATTTCTTCACAGTTATTATGCCTACTGGGCGATCATCCTGTTGCTCGTTATCGGGTTGTACGGGATGCTGGTGAAAACGAATCTGATGAAAAAGGTCATCGGGATGATCATTTTCCAGAACGCGATCATCCTGCTTTTTGTGGCCGCCGCGTTCAAATGGGACGCCACCGTGCCGGTGCTCGACCCGGCTTACCCCTCCGAAGATCCGGTCAATTATCTCAACCCTCTCCCCCATACCCTCATGCTTACCGCCATCGTGGTCGGCGTGGCCATCGTGGGCGTGGCCTTCGCCTTGCTTATCGCCATATACCGGAACTACGGGACCCTGGAGGAGCCTGTCCTGATGGAAAGGATGCGGAGCGAGTAATGGAGGCCTGGGTACATCTGGCGGTCGCCATTCTCCTGCCTGCATTCTTTGGTGCGCTCGTCGCGGTGATCTTTCCGGCCCGCTGGCGAAATGCCCCGTGGGTTACCGCCGTGATCACCTCCGGGCTCGCCTTCGCCGCATCAGTGGCGGGGCTCGTTTATACGGCTTCCCGGGGCGAGGTCAGGTACTACCTTGGCGGTTGGGAGCCCCCCATGGGGATCGAACTGGTCATGGATCCGCTCTCGGCTTTCTTTTGCGCCGTGGTTACCGGCATGGCCTTCTTCGTTTTTATCCACGGCAAAACCGTGGTGCCCCGGGAAACACCGGGCAAGGAGGCCGCCTTTTACAGTACGGCCCTCCTCCTGGTCGGCGGGTTGCTCGGTATCGTCCTGACCGGCGACCTTTTTAATCTCTACGTCTTCCTGGAAATCAGTTCCCTGGCCGGATATGCGCTGGTGGCAATCGGAGACCGGCGGGCGCCCTTCTCCGCGTTTCGATATCTGATTCTCGGTACGATCGGTGCTTCGTTTTATCTGCTCGGGGTCGCCTTTATCGCCATGGAAACCGGGTCGTTCAATATGGGGGACGTCGCCCGGGTGGTTCCCGCGCTCGGTGACTCGGCTCCGGCAACGGTGGGGCTTATTTTGATTGTTTTTGGCATCGGCCTGAAGATGGCGCTTTTCCCCATGCACGGCTGGTTGTCCGACGCCTACACCTACGCGACCTCCACCAGCACCGCCATTATCGCGCCCATTGGCACCAAGGTGGCCGCTTACGTGCTGCTGCGGGGGTGCTTTTATATGTTTGACCCGGATTTCGTGCGCGAGGGCATACCCCTCACGACCATCATCGGTTACCTCGGCGCCGTGGGCATTATCTGGGGGTCGGTGCTGGCCATCGCTCAGTCGGACCTGAAGCGCATGCTGGCCTTCAGCAGTGTCTCCCAGGTCGGGTACATTGCGCTCGGGGTCGGCCTGGCGTCGCCGTTGGGGATGATTGGAGCGGTTTTGCACACGCTCAATCACGCCGTTATGAAGGCTTGTCTGTTCCTGGTTAACACCAATATTCTCAGTCGGTTCGGTCACACCGATATCCGGCGGTTTGATCGGACATTCCGTATCCGGATGCCCTGGACAATGGCGGCCTTTACGCTGGCGGCGATTTCGATGATCGGCCTCCCTCCGACCGCCGGGTTTTTCAGCAAGTGGTACCTGGTGCTCGGTTCGTGGGAAAACGCCAATTACGTCTTCCTCGGGGTGATCCTGGTAAGCAGTCTGCTCAACGTGGTGTATTTCTTCCGGGTCCTGGAGAAAATTTACCTGCGAACCGACGGCGAACCCTACGACGAAAAGAACGAGCGGGAGGACGCCGCGGTCGAACGCGAAGAAAGCCCCGCCTCCATGCTTTTTCCCACCGTATTCCTGGCCGCAAGTCTCCTGGTTCTCGGACTGGCCAATGCGTTCATCGTCACGTACTTCATCCGGCCCATGATCCCGTCCGGTCTATGATTGGGATTCGCCGGTCTCCCCGGCGTCTTTTTTATCAACAAAATGATACCTGAACACCAGCCGTGCCTTTAACCGAAACTTACAGTTCGTCCCTTCCCTTCTGGGCCGTGGCGGTATCGCTGCTGGCGGTGCCGGCGATCCTGTGGTCGGCCAGGAAACCGAATCTGCGGGAATTCTGGACCTTGCTGGCGGCGGCGATCAAATTCGGACTGGTGCTGGCCCTGCTTCCGGGCGCCAAAGAGGGGCGGGTCGCTGAGTTTGTGCTTCTGGAGATCGCCGAGGGAATCGAGTTGAGTCTGCGCGCCGACGCTTTCGGCATGTTTTTCGCCCTCATTGCCTCGGGTTTGTGGATTCTGACTTCCTTCTACTCGATCGGTTACATGCGGGGGCATCATGAAAAGAAGCAGACCCGGTACTTCGCAAGTTTTGCCGTGAGTCTCTCGGCCACGATCGGAATCGCCTTTTCCGGAAACCTGCTGACGTTTATTATTTTCTACGAGTTGCTCACCCTCGCCACCTATCCTCTGGTGATTCATTCCGAAAACCGCGAGGCTATCCGGGCGGGAAGACAGTACCTGGCCTACGCCCTCACCGCCGGGCTTCTTATGGTGGCGGGGGCCGCATGGATTTACGGAACAACCGGAACATTGGACTTTACGCCGGGAGGCATCCTGGAGGAGGGGATGTTGAGCGCCGGCGGGATGCGCATTCTTTTCTTCATGCTTATGATCGGGGTGGGGGTGAAGGGTGGAATCATGCCGCTGCACAGTTGGCTTCCCAATGCGATGGTGGCGCCCACGCCGGTCAGCGCCCTTTTGCATGCGGTGGCGGTCGTAAAATCCGGTGTGTTCGGGGTTGTTCGCATGGCCGGATTCGTCTTCGGTCCTGATGTCATGGCGGCTTATGACCTCAACACGATATTGGCGGTGTTCGCCGGCTTTACCATTATCGTCGCATCGGTCATCGCCTTGCGGCAGGAGAACCTGAAGCGTCGGTTGGCTTATTCCACCGTGGCTCATCTTTCCTATATTGCCATGGGGGCGGCTTTGCTCAACAGCGAGGGGTTTACCGGGGGAATGCTGCACATATCGACCCACGCCACCATGAAGATCACCCTCTTCTTCTGCGCGGGAGCCATCATTGTCCACGCCCACAAAGAGAATGTGTCCGATCTCGACGGCCTGGGAAGGGCCATGCCGTGGACCTTTGCCGCTTTCACCATCGGGGCCATGGGGTTGACCGGGGTCCCGCCCGTCAACGGCTTCCTCAGCAAGTGGTTCCTTTGCCTCGGAAGCATCGAGGCCGGCCAGTGGCTCGTTCTCGGGGTGTTCCTCGTCAGTGGTTTGCTCAATGCCGCCTACCTTTTCCCGGTTGTTTACCGGGGTTTTTTCCGATCGTCGGATAAGTTTCGGAAACTGGGTGAAGCTTCGCCGTTCATGGTGGTGCCCCTGTGTGCCACAGCGGTGCTGTCGGTCGTTTTTTGCCTGTTTCCCAACCTGTTCTTCGGCTTGTTCGATCTCGCCACCGCCGCGGTGGAGGGAATTATGAAGGCTTCTTGACGAAAGAATGACCATGAACCGGATTACCTGGATTTTACTCGTCCTTACGCTGATCGCCACATCGGCGGCCTCCTACCGGGCGGACCCGGATACATTCCCGCTTTATTACTTTGTCTTCGGGGTTCTGGGCTGTCTGCTGATGCTGTTTATAACCAAGGGCGTGGCGAAGAAACTGCTTTCCCGAAAGGAGGACTACTATGACCGGGTTTGACGTGCCTCCGGTTGCTTTCTTTTTGTTGGGTGCGGCCCTGCTCCCGTGGCTTCCCGCGGTCGGGCGGGCGGGGGTTTGTGTTTTGTTCCCGTTGCTGGCATTGGTGCACGTCTCCCTGCTGACCGAAGGGGCCGAACTCGCGGTCCCGTTTCTGCAATACGAGCTGGTCCTGCTCAAGGTCGACGGGATGGCGCGTATGTTTGGGATCGCTTTCACCCTGGTCGCCGTCGTGGCCGGGATTTACGCCTGGCATATGCGTGAGCTCAAGCAACAGCTGGCGGCCATGCTCTACGCGGGTGGCGCTCTGGGCGTGGTGTTTGCGGGCGACTTCTTTACCCTGCTCGTTTTCTGGGAGTTGATGGCGGTTGCCTCGGCGCTTTTGGTGTGGGCGGGCGGAACCGATCGTGCGGGAGCCGCCGGTCTCCGTTACCTGCTCGTTCACCTCTTGGGCGGAAGTCTCCTGCTCGCCGGTATCGTTATGGAGGTCTACACCAGCGGTGACCTGTCGGTCCGGGCGTTTGCCGAGGAGTTTTCTCCCGGGAGTCTGCTCATCCTTCTGGGCGTGCTCGTCAATGCCGGGATGCCGGGACTCCATGCGTGGCTTCCGGACAGTTATCCCAAATCGACCGTCACCGGCAGCATTTTTCTCAATGCGTTCACCACCAAGACGGCGGTTTACGTGCTCGCGGTTTGTTTCCCGGGCTGGGAGGTCCTGTTTGTCTGCGGATTGATCATGGCGCTTTACGCGGTCTCTTACGCCGTGCTCGCTAATGATATCCGACTTATACTCGCCTATCACATCATAAGCCAGGTGGGGTACATGGTCGCGGCCATCGGGATTGGCGGTGAACTCGGTCTCAACAGCGCGGCGGCACACGCCTACAATAATATCCTCTACAAGACTCTCATGTTTATGGGAGCGGGCGCCGTCCTGTTTGCCGTGAGTGAAACCCGACTCACCCACCTCGGTGGGTTGTTTCGGAAGATGCCGTGGGTGGTCGTGCTGTATCTTGTCGGGGCGGCGGCGATCTCGGGACTGCCACTCTTTAACGGTTTTGTCAGCAAGAGCATGGTGATGGATGCGGTCTACGGGAGGGATCTTGGCTACTCGCTGCTCGCGCTGGCCTCGGTCGGAACGTTTTTGAGCGTCGGAATCAAGCTGCCGTATTACACCTGGTTCTACCGGGAAACGCCGCGGGAACTCGATGCGGTGGGCAAACCCCCGGTCAATATGATCGTCGCCATGGGTATCCTGGCGCTGATTTGTGTGGCTTACGGCTTGTGGCCGGCATGGCAGTATGCCCAACTTCCCTATGGGGTCGATTTCACGGCTTACCGGACCGATCTCGTGGTGAAAGCGATTCATATCCCGCTCGGAACGTTCGTTGTCTTTTGGTTTTTCCGTCACAAAATCCTGGGTGAGGCCAAAATCGTTCTCGATACGGATTGGTTCTATCGCAAACCCGCGTCGAACATCGGCGGATTGATTCTCGACGGAGTGAATCGCTTTTTCGGCGCTTGTGAAAGCGGGTTGGACCGACTCATCGTGCAGCGGATCGTTCCGCCGTTTCGGAACCCCATCAAGGCACTCGGGTTCAAGTCGGGACAAGGAGACCACTACGATCCTGACATGGATCGTACGTCGCTCGGATCGGCGGTGGGACTCACTTTGCTGGTGATGGTGGTGGCGCTGGTGCTGAGTCTTTGAGCAGCCCGGCAAGTTCCGTATTGTATATGTGGGCGAACCACCGGGCTCGTTCCCGGGTTTGTTCCTGGCCCGGACCGATGGCGGGACTCCAGGTGCTCTCCAGGTTTCTCCTCTCCGGATGGGAAAGCAGGAGCGGTTCCGGAATCTGCCGGCTTCCGGGAATAAGCCATTCCCCGGTGACTTCCCGGCTCGTAACGATGGGCTGCCAGATCCGGAGGAATCGAAAATCGCCTTCGGCAAACGCGTCCTTTGCCGCGGTGCGCGGATTGCGGTCCAGCAGTTCGGCTTCGTCCGTCCGGTATCGGTCGCGGTCCACCGCCATGAGGTACATGGCGTACAGAAACGCTGCTGTGCTCACCGTTAAGAGGCCGATCGCTCCCATCGACAGCCACCGTGTGAATCGTTTTGCCATGGTGCGTGGAGATGTCGAATGGGCTATCCTATAGCCGGTTCCAGGTCAAAGCCGACGGGAATGAAAAGCGCTTCTTATGGGCTGGCGGAGCGCTACCGCTCTGTGGTAGCGCTTTTTAAGGAAATATGACCCAACATCTCGATTTTATCCACCGATTCGAATCCGGTGACGAGACAAAACCCGTGCTCGTCCTTTTGCACGGCACCGGGGGAAATGAAGAGGATCTGTTGCCCCTGGGACGTTCGCTGCTTCCCGGGGCCGCGTTGCTGAGCCCCCGGGGAAAGGTTTTGGAGCGGGGAATGCCGCGCTTCTTCCGGCGGGTGGCCGAAGGGGTGTTCGATCTCGAGGATCTCGCCTTCCGCACCACGGAATTGGCCCGATTCCTCGAGCGGGCGGCGGAACATTACGGGTTCGACCGGAATAACCGGGTCGCGGTCGGGTTCTCCAACGGGGCCAATATTGCCGCCAGCCTGATGCTGACCGATCCCGCGGTGATGGCGGGGGCGATTCTCCTCCGTCCCATGGTGCCCTATGAGCCCGACGGACCGGTCGCGCTGGCCGGCAAGCCGGTTCTGATCGCATCCGGCGATGCCGATCCGATCGTTCCCGAATCCGAGTCACTCAGGCTCGTACGCCTGTTGACCTCCCATGGCGCCCGGGTAACCCATCGCCGTTTCCCGGCCGGTCACGGTCTGACCGGCGCCGATGTCGAGGCGGCGCGCGAATGGCTGGCGCGGAAAACGTGAGGGTCAGGCGGCGGCGATGCCGAGCGCCAGGTAGAGGAGAAGCGCGACGGTGCCGGCCAGCAGGGCATAGGGCAATTGTGTCCGGACGTGCTCGATATGGTCGCAACCGCTGGCCATGGACGATACGATGGTCGTGTCGCTGATCGGCGAACAGTGATCGCCGAATACGGCTCCGCCCAGAACGGCACTCACGGCGAGGGAAATCGAGACCGTGATGTCGCCCTCATTGAATGCGGCCGCCAGCGGGACCGCGAGCGGTATCATGATCGCCATCGTTCCCCAGCTGGTTCCGGTCGAAAAGGCGATCAGGCACGCGGTGCTGAAAACCAGCGGGGCAATCAGCGCGGGGGTCAGATGCGGTGCCACCGAGTGGGCGATCCAGGTGCCCGTCCCCAGTTGATCGCATGTCATTCCCATGGCGAAGGCCAGGAGCATAATGATCCCCAGCGGAAGCATTTGGCCCGCCCCCTCGTAAATGTATTCCCCGATCTCGGGAAAACGAAACAGTCTCTGGGCCCGGTAGTAAAGGGCCGCAAAAACCAAGGCGAGGATCACTCCCCAGAATACCGAGGTGGTGCCGGAGGATGCGCCCAGGTAATCCATGAATCCAGGGTTTTCGGTTCCTTCCGCGCGAACGCCCAGGTGGCCGGTGAGCCCAATTCCCAGCGGAACCGCCGCCAAAAGGACGAGCAGGGGGGCAAGCATGTTCCGGGCCCGCGGGGCGATATCACGGTGGGTCGCCAGGGGCTTCTGATCCGCTTCATCGGGCCGCAAGGGCCCGGGACGAATGCTCGTTCCCGCCTCTGCCTCGGCTCGCTTCATCGGTCCCAAACTCCAGCCGGTTAAGGCAACGGCAAGAGCGAGGAGAACGGAAGCGACCGCGTAGAAATTAAGCATGACCGCACCCAGGAACACCCCCATGATTCCCCCGGCCCCTTCTCCAAGATGGCCCGCCGCAGCCTGAGTGCCGAGCAATCCGAGAACCAGCGCGCCCCAGCCGTTGATCGGGATCAACATGCATACGGGCGCCGACGTGGAATCACACAAGTAGGCCAGTTTCTGCCGTGAGATACGCAGGCGGTCGTAAAGCGGCCGGGAGACCATTCCGGCGACGAGACAGGTGATGGTGGACTCGATGAATACCCCCAGGCCGAGGAACCACGTGAGGAGCCGGGCGCCCGGTTTTTGATTCGCCCAGCGCCACCCCGCAGCCCACCGGACGAATCCCTCCACTCCGCCGCTGCGCTGCATCAGCACCATGAGCGAGCCCATCAGGAGCACGAAAATCAGAACCCGGGTTTGCCAGGTTTCCTGGAAAACGGCGAGGGCGCCGTCCACCGCCCGGGCCGTGCCGGCGGCGGGGTTGCCGCCGGCGAGAAGGACCGCACCGAGCCAAACACCGGTCGCGAGCGAAAGGACCACCCGACGGGTCAATAATGCCAACCCGATCGCGGCCAGGGGAGGGAGAAGCGAAAGCCATCCGTAGGCGGACTCGTCCATGGGGGTCAGAAAATAGCCGAACGGCCCCGGAGTACAGCTTCATTTATTGGTTTCATCCTGTGAATTCCCCGTTACCATCGGAGGTGCCATCGACATGCCGCCGATAGATACAGTTGTGATTCGACATCCCAAGGAGCGATTGTCCAAATGCAGCCTCGTTCCCCTGCATGGCCGACCCGATATCCGTTTTTACCGGGCGACCCCGCGATTTCGATTTGATTCGACCGGCTACCTGCTGTTAACCCCGGCCGCACCTGTTCTTTCGGCAGTGGACAGGGGACGTCCGTTGCTGTTGCTGGACGGAACCTGGCGTTATGCGGCTCAATTGGAGCGCTGCCTCGACGGTGACCCCGTCCGTCGCAGCTTGCCCGGCTCAATCGTCACCGCGTACCCGAGAAAGAGTAAACTCTTTGCCGATCCCGATGCCGGGCTCGCTTCGGTGGAAGCCCTTTACGCAGCCCGTCGAATCCTGGGCGACGATGATCCGGCGCTGCTGGATGGGTACCGTTGGAAAGACGCGTTTTTGCGGAATTTCGAGTGAGTTCGTCCCGGCGACTTCTCATCAGGGTATCGTTGTCGTTCCGTGTTCGTGCGGAACCGCGGCGCGGGGTTTCCGCAGGCGGACTCCTGATCACATTTTTGGGGGTTCCCAGGAAAAGCGGTTGGAGCCGGTGGTGTCAACCACCCGGTAGAGATCCGTTCGGCGGTCGTTCCAGTTTCGGGTGGTGCCCTTCAGCCGGTGACGATTGAGAATCTCCAGGTCAAGGTCGTGGATAAGCACCGTTTCGGCGTCGGGCGTGCATTCGCCCGCTATGCCGTCCCGGGCAAATACGTAGTCGGTGGGCGTGAGAATGGCCGATTGGGCGTACTGCACGTCCATGTTCTTGACGTGTGGCAGATTTCCCACCGTGCCGGCCGTGGCGACGTAAACCTGGTTTTCAATGCACCGCGCCTGGGCGCAGTAGCGCACCCGAAGATAGTCGTGGCGTTCGTCTGTGCAGAACGGTACGAAGATCAACCGGGCGCCGTTCTCCACGGCGATGCGACTGACTTCCGGAAATTCCACATCGTAGCCCGGCTGGATGGAGATTTTTCCGCGGTCCGTATCAAAAACCTGGATATCCCGACCCGCTGAAACGCCCCACCACTCCCTTTCATTCGGAGTGATATGGATTTTGTACTGTTTGTCGATCTCGCCGTTGCGTTTAAAAAGAAACGCGACGTTGTAGAGGTAGTCGTCCTCCTGTACAAAGGTGGATCCCGCAATGACGTTGACATCGTAGCGTATCGCCAGGCTGGAAAAGAGTTCGAGGTACTGCGGCGTAAAGGCGGCCAGTTTGCGGGCGGCGGTTTCCGGTCGCTTGGCATCGATAAACGAAAGAAGTTGCGAGGTGATGAGCTCGGGGAAAAGCGCAAAATCACTCTTCCGGTCCGAAGCGACGTCGACGAAATATTCGCATTGCTGGGCGAAATCGGAGAATGATGCAATCGGACGCATCTGGTATTGCACGCAACAGATTCGGAGCGGTTTGCTGGGCAAATACCGCTTGGATGCATCGGGTGTGTAATCAAGATTCGACCACTCGAGAAACGCCGCGTAACCCGAAGATTCCTTGTCCTCTCCGATGTAGTTTTTGATGATGCGTTTGAGGACGAAGCCATTGGCCATCTGGGTTGTCAGGACGGGATCGTAGAGGGCCTTGGTGGTGACCTTATCCACGTATTCGTGGACCGACATCTTATCCTCATATTTGCCGTACCCGGGTATTCGGCCGCCTATGACGATCCGCATCAGGTTTTTTTCCACCACCAGTTCCTTTCGCCGGTCGTAGAGGCGGCGGGCGAGCTTCATGCCCCGGAAATCCGGGTCGACCATGATCTCGATGCCGTAAAGCGTGTCGCCCTCGGGGTTGTGATTGGCAATGTAGCCGCGGTCGCAGATTTGATCCCAGCTCAAACGTTCGGTCGAGGGATCGAAATCGATAATAAGGCTCGAGGACGAGGCCACGATACGGCCGTCGAATTCGATGCATAT
>PXDC01000177.1 GCA_003565135.1 Verrucomicrobiota bacterium | reverse complement strand
CTTGACCTCGATAACGTTGATCAGCTTGCGCAATTGCTTGGTGATCTGATCCAGGGTCGAATCATCCCCCTTGACCACCGCCGTGATGCGGGAAAGGGTGGGATCGTGAGTCGGGGCCACGTTGAGCGTGTCGATGTTGAAACCGCGCCCGCTGAACATGCCAGCCACGCGCGCCAGAACCCCGAATTTATTATCGACCAGAACTGAGATGGTATGCCTCATAATTGCCTGTCCAGGTGGACGGCGAGGGATTCGAACCCCCGACCCCCTCGGTGTAAACGAGATGCTCTAACCAACTGAGCTAGCCGTCCAAAAAGAAAGAGGTTAAAGGCCCCCCACCGGCGAAACGCAAGAAAAAAGGTGTGCTGTAAGGCGTTTATGAAAATACCGGCAACCCGAACGGACACGCTCACCGGTGCTTCGCGTTTGCGGCCCGGACTAGCCCTCACCGTCGCCGGCCGCCAGCAACTCGGCGATCTGAATCGCGTTCAGCGCCGCCCCCTTCCAGAGTTGGTCACCCACCACCCAGAAACTCAGTGTGTTGTCCATGGCTGAATCCATGCGCAACCGGCCGACCCCGCAGTTGACCTGTCCCGCGTAGTCCAGCGGCATGGGATAACGCAGATTCGCCGGGTCGTCCACCAGGTCGCAACCGGGAAAGGCCGAGATCGCCCTGCGGGCCTGGTCGAGGTCGATCACGTGCTCGAACTGCGCCGTTATGGCGATGGAATGAGCCCGGAAAACCGGCACGCGGACACACGTCGCCGAAACCCTCAACGACGGCAGGTTCATGATCTTCCGGCTCTCGTAAAGCAGCTTCAGTTCCTCCTTCGTGTAGCCGCCTTCCGTAAAAACGTCCACGTGCGGCAGGAGATTGAACGCGATCGGATACGGGTAGACTTCCGGTTTGGATTCCCCGCCCGCGACATACGCGCGCACCTGGGCGTCAAGCTCCGCGATCGCTTCCGCTCCGGACCCCGAAACCGCCTGGTAGGTCGAGGCGATCACCCGCCTCAAACCAAATTCCCGGTGCAGGGGATACAACCCCATCAATGCGATCGCAGTGGAACAGTTCGGGTTCGCAATAATCCCTTTGTGCTTCGAGGCTTCCTTGCCGTTTATTTCCGGAATCACCAGCGGCACGCCCTCGTCCATGCGAAAGGCCGAGCTGTTGTCGATCACCACACAACCCCGTTCCGCCGCCGCCGGCCCCAACTCACGGGAGATGGAGGCGCCGGCGCTGAAAATCGCCATGTCCAGCCCCGAAAAAGCGTCCGGTGTCGCCTCCTGGATCGTCCAGGTCCGCCCCCCTTCGGTCACTTCTTTCCCCGCCGAACGGGCCGATGCCAGCAGACGCAGCTCCGAGAAGGGGAACTCGCGACGCAAGAGCAGCCGCAACAATTCTTGACCGACCGCCCCGGTCGCCCCGACAATTCCGATTTTCAATTCTTTCTTCAATGGACGTCTCTCCTTTGCGTGAAACGATAATCCTGCAGGCCGGGAAGCGGGGATTCAAGCCTACAAATCACCTCATCCACGTTTCCATACCGGCCCAGCGGATGCACGTCTTCGAGGGCACGACCTGCGTCGCCGCCTACACGGTCTCCACCTCAAAGAACCCGCCCTCCTGCCGCCGCGATTCCGGAGGCACGCCGGACGGCCTGCACCGGGTGGCCGAAAAAATCGGCGCAGACACCCCCCTCGGCACCGTTTTTAAAGGACGGATCCCCACGGGAGGTTTTTACTGGGACTACACGGACCAAAACCTCATCACCACCCGCATCCTCTGGCTCGAAGGCCTCCACCCCGGACACAACCAGGGCGGCGACCGGGACAGCAAAAACCGCTATATCTACATCCACGGGACCAATCACGAGGACCTGCTCGGAACTCCCCACAGCGGCGGTTGCGTCAATATGAGCAACACGGACGTCATCGAACTCTTCGACCGGGTCGACACCGGCACCCTCGTTTGGATCGACCGGGAGTGAACGGATTTTCGGACCGATCGCCTACGTTTCAGGCGCGTTGATCCGGCACTTCGATCAACCTGCCTCCCGTTTAACCCGCCGGCACGCTCCCCCGGGCGCGGTCGCCGCGACAGCCGTTCTCCGGCTCCGGGAAGGGCTGTCCCCCCCCGATCCAAAATCCGCGACTCTCTTACCCCGTGCCGCAAAGCACCTCGTAAAGAGTTTCCGCCAGCGCCAGGTGCCCGTGAGGGTTGAGGTGAACCCGGTCGGGCGCGATCATCATCGGATGCTGGTAGGCCAAAAGCCGGTCGATCGCCACCTGGAACTCCGCTATATCCAAAAACAGCTCTTCGCCCAGGTCCCGGACCGCCGCCCCATACCGGTCACACATCCGTCGCATCGGCTCTTCCTCGTCCGGCTCGACAAAGAACGGTGTTCCCAGGCAGACTCCCTGGATCCCGGACTCCTGGGAAACCCGCAGCAATTCGCGGTACGTAACCAGGTATTCCTCGAGGGGCACGTGACAGTCCAGCTTTTCCGGGTCGGCGAAGCTGCGCCAAACGTCGTTGATGCCGATCAGGATCACGAGTCGGTCCGGGCGTTCGGACAGGACGTCTTCCTCCCAGCGGCGCTCCAGGTCGCGAATCGTATCCCCGCCGACACCGCGATTGACGATCCGAACGCGCCAGTCCGGATGCCGTTGCAGCAATATACTCCGGAACAGGTGGACGTAACCGCGGCCATACGGGACATATGCAGGCTCCCGCCGCCCGCAATCCGTCAGGCTGTCACCAACGAACAACAAGGTTTCGTGGGGCTGCATTTTCATGGAAACATCCATGTCATGCCACCGCCCGGATAAGGCAACCTTTTATTCTTCCGCCGGCCGAATTCACACGCCCCCCCGGGACATGGTCCGGACGAAGCCATGCGCCTCCCAATCCGTTCCGCCACGGGATAATCGAGTTGCCCCGGAGCACCTCCATCCCGGAGAATCACGTTCAATTCCTCCGATTTCGTCCAGCCCACCGGCAGGCTTTTCAATCAATCCATGATCGGCTTTAACAATGACTACGAAGCAGCACCGGCCGTTTCCCGGCTGGCTCCACGCGTGGCCAATGTTTTCGCCGCTTCGGGATGGCTCCACGAGCGACTCGGGCTCGAACACCGCCCCCAGCAGGAGGCCATGGCCAACGCCGTGGCCGCCTCGCTGGAGGCCGACACCCCCCTTCTCTTCGAGGCCGGAACGGGGGTCGGGAAAAGCCTGGCCTACCTGGTTCCCTCCATCCTTCACGCGCTCGATTCGGAAAGACCCTGTATCGTCTCGACAAATACCATTTCCCTGCAGGAGCAGATCCAGAAAAAGGACCTCGACCTCTGTCGCACCCTCTTTGGGGAAATTCCCGAGCTGGAAGGGTTTCGCGATTTTCGGGTCGCCCTCCTTCTAGGGAAATCGAACTACCTCTGCGCCAATCGCCTCGCTCGCGCCATCGAAACCCGCGGCGATCTCTTCGGGACCCCCGAACAGGAGGAACTCCACCGCCTGGCGGAATGGTCCCAACAAACGGCCTCCGGCCTCGTCCAGGAGTTGACTCCCTCCCCGAATTTCGAGGTTTGGGACAACGTCAACGCCGACTCCTCAACCTGCAACCGCAAGAACTGCTCCCCCGAATCCTGTCACTACCAGCGAGCCCGTGCGCGGCTCAGGAAGGCCCACCTCATCATCGTCAACCACAGCCTCCTGTTCGCCCTGATCAACGCGGCCGGCAGTCCACAGAAGGGAAAGGGAGTCCTCTTCCCGGACGACTTCGTGGTCATCGACGAGGCCCACACCGTTCCCGCCATCGCCACCGACCATTTCGGCCTGAGTCTGAGCTCCGCCGGGCTCCAGCGCCTGCTGAACTCGCTCTATAACCCGAACAAGAAACGCGGCCTCCTGGCACGGCTGGGGGGCTCCCGCGCAAAGCAGGCGGTGGTCGATACGGAAGAAGCCGGCCGGCAGTTTTTCAGCTTCATTCGCGAGCGCATCCTGAAGGATCGAGGCATTGTCCGGCTGCGGACCGAAAACTGGGCGGAAGCATCCCTCGGCGCCCCCCTGCGGGGCCTTATTCAGCACGTCAACGCCATTCTCTCCCGCCTGGAGGAAGGGCCGGCTTACGACGAGCTCAAGGATCAGCGAAAACGCCTCGAATCCTACTACGCCGGGCTCAACCAGTCTCTCGGTCTGGCCCCGGAGGATCATGTCCATTGGGTTGAAAAAACCGGCAAACAGGGACGCAACATCACGCTGCGCAACGCCCCGATCGACATCGCACCCTACCTTCGGGAATCCCTGTTTCAACGCGAAACCGCGGTCGTCCTGACCAGCGCTACCCTGGCCCCCGCCGGCAATGTCGACGTCTTTAAAGAACAGGTTGGAGCGAATCATGTACCCGCGGAAATCGCCTCATCGCCTTTCGACTACCAGCATCACATGCGGGTCTTTATCGCCACCGATATCCCGGCACCTTCAGCAGGCGAGGGTCGTCTTTCCCTCAAAGCTATTGCCGACTACATCCTTTTTTGCGGAAGCAGGAACCCGGGCGGCAGTCTCGTCCTTTTCACCAGCTACCAGGACATGCGACAGGTCGCGCTGGACCTGGAGGAATCCTTCCACCGCCAACGCCGGCTCTTCTTTATGCAGGGCCGCGACTTTTCCCGCACCGAACTGACCCGGCGTTTCGCCCGCGCCGGCAACGGCATCCTGTTCGGCACCGACAGCTTCTGGACCGGCGTTGACATTCCGGGTAACGCCCTTTCCCAGGTCATCCTCGCTCGGCTCCCATTTGAGAATCCCACCCACCCGGTACCCGAGGCAAAATGCGAGTGGATCCGCGCCCGCGGGGGCAATCCGTTTGCCGAACTGACCCTCCCCCAGGCGTTGATAAAATTTCGCCAGGGAATCGGCCGCCTTATCCGCAGCAAATCGGACCGGGGCGTCGTTACCCTGCTTGACTCACGCCTGGTCAGCAAACCGTACGGGCGCCTCTTCCTGGCTTCCCTTCCCCAAACCCGGCACCTCCACCTGACAAAAGCCAACCGCGACGAGCGCTTCCAACCCTTTCCTCTCGAGCCCTGACACGTATCGCGGTTTCACTTTATACTCTCCGTCATCAAGTTTTTCGAAAACAGCGAAAATCCCGTGGTTGTGGCGACCGGGTTTATCCCGGGAGATCCGAGAACCCGGACCATCGGGGGATAACCCCCCTCGCTACGAAGAAATCCGAAAACCTGGCGACGGGAAGTATATCAACTGCCGGGCTCAGGTTCGGCTATTCCCTGACGCAGGTTCCGCAGCGCATAGAGACGCCCCATCGCCTTGCTCCGAATTCGACACGCCCCTTTCTTCCGGCTGCGACCGAAAAAATGCCTGTATTCACGAAACAGATCCTCGACAAAACCTTTCGACCCGATCGCTACCCCCGCGGTGAAATAACGAACGCGGCAACGCAGGACTCCCGGCAGGGCCAACGCGCCCTCGGTTGCGTTAACACGATGGAGGTCCTCCGCCGAAATGGCGCCCCCTGTTCCGAGGTCCGTGTGGTGACCCAGGCCAAACACAACCATTCGGTACTCGCGAGCGGCCTGACTCCACGTCCCTTTCCCCATTACCCGAAGCAATCCCCGACGGGCCGGAGCTCCCCCCACCACCGCCTCGGCGTACCCACAGAAACGATAATCTTTCGGATCCCGACACAGTCCGGCACGAACCGGGTTGAGATCTATGTAACAAGCGACCGTCAATAGCGCGCGGGACGACGGCTCCACCAGGACACTCTTGAAGCGTTCCGCCCACAGGGTCCCGTATCGTTGGTGAGTCTTGTTGTACCAAATCGAGAAACGCTGTTTGAGTTCCTTGAGGTAAACAGAAATGTCCCCCATTCGGGCCAGGAGCTCGTCCCGCGCCTTGTCCCGCTCGCCGGGATCATCCTGGCGAAGCCTCGCTGCCCATGCCCGCGCCTTGTCCGGCGGATACAAAACCGCCACCCGGCGCTCGAGTTCCCGGTTGTCGACCCCACGGGACTCACTTTCCGGCGGAACCCGCACCAGGACGTGAAAATGGTTGCTCATCAGACAATAAGTGAGCACCTCAACCCCGCAGAACTCAGCCACCTGCCAGAGTTGACGCCGAAGGACCTCCTTTTCGCGCCGCCCCAACAAACGCGCCCCGCCGACAATCCGCGTCATACAATGATAGATCGCCGCCGATTCTCCCGTAACCTTGAAACGTCTCATCTCCATATAGCCAAAATCAGGGATCCCTCTTCCTCGGTCAAGCTATAATTTGCCAGGCAAATTATATTGTGATTGTCCCGGTTCAGGATAGGTGGTTGGGTTTGGGTTATGTGGACGGCGGAATATTGGATTGAGCGATTGGGCCTGCTTGAGCACCCGGAAGGGGGCTATTACCGGCGAACGTATGAATCGGGAGATATCTTGTCTGCGGAGGGGCTCCCGGAGAGATTCGGCGGGGAGCGGCCTGTTTCAACCGCGATCCATTATCTGCTGCTGCGGGACAAGCCGTCGCGGCTGCACCGGATCCGGTCGGACGAGCTGTGGCATTTTTATGCCGGCGGGGCGGCGGTGGTGTATACATTCGCACCCGGGGGACAGCGGAGGGACCTGTTGCTGGGGCCCAATCCGGAGCGGGGGCAGCACTTCCAGGTAACGGTACCCCACGGTTCCTGGTTTGCGGCCGAGGTTCTCGAAGGCGCCTACAGCTTGTTCGGCTGCACGGTATCGCCCGGGTTCGACTTCAACGACCTGGAACTGGCTGAGCGCGCACAGCTCCAAGAGCAGTTTCCGGAACACCGGGACCTCATCGAAAGGCTCACGCGGGACCCTTAAAGCCCGCGTGCCATGCACTTTCCGGCAAAGGATCTACCGGCATTGACAACGGAAGTGGTTTTGGCGTTCGGACCCACTCATTTCAATATCAGGATGGACTCCGTTGCCTGAGCCTCGTTCAGCGAGAGCGACAACAGGCCAGAGCCGCCAGGCGGTCAGTAATCCGACCGGGAAATGATCCATCCTCCCCCGGCATCACGTTTTCGGTTTCATGCATCACCATCGCCACGATTAATCCCGGACGAAACACCGATGCTACGCATTCCGGAAATTTACCCGTTTCCCAAAAAAACGGCGCCTGGAAGAATCCCTTTGATCAATTCGAAAAAGTCGTCACGGTTCGACAATCCGAACGGCATCACTCTTGACGTGTCGGGGTATTTCCGGCTCTGGGCAGCAAATTCACCCTCATGTGGCAAACGCATCCGGAAAGCGCATATAAGGTCCTTGTTTCCATTAGTTTTTTGGAAATTTGCGGCCATCTCAAAACCTTTTTACAAATGAGGTTTGCCAGAACCCTAAATCGCGCAAGCTCGCCATGGCGGCGTCGGCCCGGCAACCGGCTCGTTCACGTACCCCACAGTACTATCCCTGCACCGGTTTTGGTCCGCCTGGCCAGCCGAACGGGACGCTTCGCCCGTTGTCTCACTTCGTGCCCGGTCATGCGATCTTTGCCACATCAGTTTTTTTCGGCGGGCCGGAACCATGGCTGACTGTTCCGGTTTACCGATGACACGTTCCGCCAACCCGTGACAACCAAGTCCGCATCCGGTTGATTCCGGTACATAAAAAAGGGCGGCGTCCTAAAACGCCGCCCATGATCGAAAAATGCGGTAACAGGAAGCCCTATTTCCGGGTGAAGCGACGGCGCACGACAAGGATAAGGCCGATAAACAACCCGAAAATCAAAGCATAAGTGCTCGGCTCGGGAATCACGGCCACCCCGAAGTGTCCCACGCCATCGATGACGGTCACGAGATCCCCGGTATCCAGATCGTAGGAAAGAATTCCGGCGTCACGCGCCACAATGTAGAGGTGGGTTTGCTCCGGATTCATGGCCAGTCCCAACGGGGAAGTTAAGTCGTCAAAGATCAACGATACCTCGTCATTCCCGAAATTATAGGAACGCAGTTCGCCGTTGTTAAATACGGTGACAAAAGCCGTATCCATCCCCGCGTGATACGCCAGCCCGTAGGACTGATTACCGCCGGCGTAGTCACCCACCGTGGCGAGACTTCCGTCGGATAAATCGCTCGAGTAGATATTGCTGTCACCCGAACCGGCCGCGATCGAGAGAAGGTCGTTGGCACCACTCAGCGTCAGGCCGGTATTGTTGGCTGCCGGATTGTTGATGTTGCTCAGGTTCGATCCGTCATCGAGATTGGCGGAGAACAAGCCCTGGGTCCAATCGGAAAACAGGATCCGATTATTGGCTTCGTCGACCTGGAGAAACTGGGGCGAAAACAACGAACCATCGTTGGAAATGTATTGGGTCGCACCGGTTCCGTCGTGGTTGGCGCGCCAAATACCACCTCCGGTCGTGGTATCGTTTTTGTCGGTCCAGTAAATGTGGCTTGAGGTCGCGGCCACATCGACGATCGACCCGTCCAGGCCGGTCCCGTCGAAAATCATTTGGGAATTGCCGCCACCGAGGTCGGCCCTCCAGATTTCGGTGTCCTCTGTCCAGAAAATCTGGGCATAGGCTCCGCTGGCCAGAAAAGCAAGCGCTGACACGCTGCCGGCTGCATACAATAGGGAACGATACTTCATTTTTTTTTATGTTCGGGATTAAGATCTGAGCTCTACTAGAACCCGGAGTCTCGTTACATTACTCGCTCGCGTCAAACATTTTCTCTGGTAAAACGCGGGGAATTCAAACATAAAAAAACCCGGGCAAATCCTCGGTCAATTCCCGGCAACATGTGCGCATGCACCCAAGCGCCGTCACCTCCTCGCTCATATTGCAACCAGATCCCGGCACAGGGAATTTAGCCTATCATTGCGGGTTCTGCCGTCGCCTTGCCCGCGACCGGACCAAGCTCGTCGCCGAGGTCGGGACTTCCGTCCCTTTGGCAGCGGCAGGGCATTTCACCTTTGCCCTGCCTGGAAAAGCGTCTCAAATTAACCTTCCATGACCTACGGATCGGCCTCTGACGAACGCTATTCCCTTCTCGGCCAACGCCTGACCCCACCGGAGATCACGCGACTGATGCGGACGGCGCTGGAGAATCCGGATTTGCTGTCGCTGGCGGCCGGGTTCACCGACACCTGGACCCTGCCGCGGGAGGAGGTGCGGCATGCGGTGGACACACTCCTGGCGGAGCCGGCCGGGGCGGAGGTTCTGCAATACGGAACGAACCAGGGCCGGCCGCGCCTCCGTGAGCTCCTGGCGGCACGGCTGGCGCAACAGGACGCGGCCCCGGGTGCAGGCGACGGGGAGGAAATCTTTGTCACCAACGGATCCCAGCAAGCGTTGGCGCTGGCATTGCAGACCCTTTGTGATCCGGGTGACATCGTCCTGGTGGAACGCCCCACCTATTTCGTGTTCCTCGAATTGGCGCGGGGCCTGGGGATCGAATTGCGCTCGCTGCCCACCGCGGACGAGGGGGGCCTCGACCCGGCGGGGCTGGAGCAACTCCTCGCAAATCTCGCGAAGAACGGGTGCCTGAATCGGCTCAAGGCTATTTATCTGGTCTCGTACTACTCGAACCCCTCGTCCCGCAGTCTGAGCGAGGGAGAAAAGGACGCGATCGGCACCGCGCTGGCCAGGCACGGGACGTACCCGGCGCTGATCGAGGACGCGGCCTACCGGGACCTGTACTTTGACGCGCCCCATCCCTCCCGGAGTATTCTCCGACTGGATTCGCTGGCGGCGTTTCCCCGGCTTTACGCGGGAACCTGCACGAAGGCCTTCGCGACGGGATTAAAGGTCGGCTACGCGGTGTGCCCGGACGAAGCCTGGCGGGAGCGGATGCTTTACCTGAAGGGCCAGCACGACTTCGGAACCGCGAACTTCAACCAGGCGATCGTCGAGAGGGTGCTTGAGACGGGAGACTATGATCGATGCCTGGAGGGATTGCGCCAGCATTATCGCCGGAAGCGGGACGCGCTGTCCGCGGTTTTCGCCCGCGAGGACCTGGCCGCGATGGGATGGCACTGGGAGATGCCGCAAGGGGGGCTTTATTTCTGGCTCCGCGGACCCGTCGACCTGGACACGGGAACGGAATCGGCCTTTTGCCGGCAAGCGCTGGAAAACGGGGTCCTGTATGTTCCGGGCGGACTGTGTTACGGAGACGACCCGCCCCCCAATTACGTCCGGATCAGTTTCGGGGTGTTGCAGGAAGCGGAGCTGGCGGAAGCGGGCCGGCGCTTTGCCGCAACCGCGCGGGCAGCGGCGGTGCGACAGGAGAAGCTGACCTGACTCTTTCGCGGGAACGCGTCGGGGTTGACGGGATGAACGGACCGAG
>PXDC01000311.1 GCA_003565135.1 Verrucomicrobiota bacterium | reverse complement strand
GATAGTCAATAACATGCAACCCACTTTTTTACCCTTTTTCGGTCGAATATTCCGAGAGAATACGCCCTGGATACCTTTTCGAGGAAGCTCTCGCTACGAAGAATTCCGAAAACTTGGCGAAGGGGAGTATAACGCAGCGCCAACGCACGCATCCTGCGCGCGGAAATCACGCTGAAAGCTGTGCCTGACAAGCTTCTGCAGGAGCGGGCATATTCTGCGACCGATCATCGCACAGTCCCTGCAGCGACACCGATGTTGTCCGGCTTCAGCGCCCGATATATACGGAATCGAGCCAAAACCCGTGTTCCGGCCCCACGGGGGTTCCGCCGTCGACTTCGAGGTCGCCGATGTGCAGCCCGTGCAGCATCCGAACACCGGGATACTTCGTGCGGATCTTTCCGACGTCGAAGGTGATTTCGTGCCACTTTCCGTCATCGACGAGAGTATCATCGCCGCGCGGTTCCGTCGGGCTTCCGGCGAGGTAAAACCGGCGGGTGTCCTGTCTGAAGTCCCAGTCGGTGGTGACGTGCCGGGAGGAAGGGTAGGGGGTGACGAAGACCGCAACCGGTGTTCCCGGGCGTATCCGATAGCGCATTCGAACGGTTGGAAACTCCCCGGCGTCCCAGTTGCGCGGGTAGACAAATGCGGGCAGCGGTCCTCCGTTCCCCGCCGGTGTGATGCGGACCGCGCCTTTTCCGGTTTCCTCGTCGAGCAGGTGTTCGTAACTCGCATACCCCGTTCCCCGCCGTCCCCGGTAGAACTGCCAGTGGACCCACCAATCCCGGTCCTCTTTATCGAAGGTCGTGTGCAACAACGCGTAACCGAAGCGGGACGGTTCGGCGTTGATGTAGCCGGTGCCGATCGCGCTGCGACCGGTGGCATCCTTTACGCGCACGCGCACACCGTAGTCGTAACCGGGCTCGAACCGGTGACGCACGCGCTGCCCTCGGGCCCGGGCGTCGTCGCCGAACCGCCATTCATAGGTCAGGGGGGGGGTCATTCCGCGCACGACGGCCTCGAACTCGATCTCTTCCCCGGGCTCGGGAAACACGGTGCCGGCAAGCACCCGCACCCGGGGCCGCACGTTTTCTCCGTGTTCCCAAACTCCCATATCCGGCCCGTCGCCCGACCAGGGAAAGGCCACAGGCGCCCCCTCCTTCCAATCCAGTGCCCGGTCGAGCTCGAGCAAACGGTTGTCGTGGTCGATCGCCACCACGTATGCCCGGTTCCCGGGATGCCCTACGGCAATCAGGTCGCCTGTTTCCCCATCGATTCCGTATCCGTCGTAGAAGTAAAAGGGATCTTCGACGGGCAGCGAGGTTCCGCTTCCCGCGGAGCCGGTTTTTGTCAGCGGCGCTCCGGCGTCGCGCAGCGGACTCGTTTTCCGGAGCGAAAAATCAAATTGTTCCGGATCCCGCAATCCGGCCGGTCCCTCGACGTTTCCCAGAAACACTCCCCGGAATTCCGCCGCGTCGTTGCGGGTCTCGTTCAGACTCAGAGCATGTTCGCCGTAAAGTACGATCGACGAGGCATCGCCGTCTTCCACATCAAAAGCGTTGTTGATGACGCGGACCGATTCCGGCCCGCCGCCCGAAACCGCCAACTGGGTCCGGTTTGCCCAGGGGTCGTTGGCGGCGAAGATTGAATTGAGGAAGACCGCATCCCGCACGTCCGGGCGGTGGCTTTCGAGGACAAACCCCGTTCCGTGGTTGCCGTAAAGGACATTGTGGTAGAAGCGGAGATGATCGGTCGGGCGATCCGGTGTTCCAAGTACGACCCAGGAGGGACCGAAGTTGCGAACGATCCGGTTGAACCGGATTATGTTCCGGCTGCCGGTGAACGCGTTTACGTTGGAGGCGGAACGGCCGCCATTGTAGCCATTGGTGAAGATATTGTTTTCGACAAGGACGTCGTGGTTTCCGAAGTTTTCGAGGTTCCTCGACCATCCGGAGTGGAAGACATTGCCGCGGATAACGATGCCGTCCGACGTTTGCGAGGGCAGATGAATCGCCATCAGGGTGTGCAATGCACGGCTGAAGCTGTTTCCTTCGAAAAGCAGTCGCCGGGATCCGTGGACATGCAACATATCACCGCCGAAGGTCCGGCGGGCGAAGTCGTTGTCGAGAATGCGGATTTGTTCGCTGTCTGCCACCAGGAACGACGCATCGGGTGCCAGTGGATTGCCGGTGGTTTCGGGAGAGACACCGGGGCCTCCCTCGAACCGGCAATCCCGGATGGTGATATACGAGCTGTGGTTGATTCGCGCCCAGCTATCCCGGCCCGAATACGCGATGTAAAATCCTTCCAGCTCAATGTGCGAAACTCCGTCGAGAACCAGGCGTGGAGCGCGGGTTCCGGCATTCCGGATGTCCGGGTCCGTTTCGAGCCGTGCCGTCCGGGATTCGGCGGCGCGGAAAACGATCGGTTTGTCGGCGGTGCCGCGCTTTTCGGGGATGAGTTGTTCCCGATATACGCCGGGTTCAAAAAGCACCGTGTCGCCCGGGCCGGCCTGCCGGCCGGCCTGTTCCGGGGTCCTCCACGGTCGCTCGCGTGTTCCGGGGTTGCGGTCGTCGCCGTCGGGAGCCACGTAGTAGGTGTCCGGCAGCGGGTCTTGTGCGGAAAGGTCCAGGGAGACGACCGCCGCAAAAACGATGAATCCGAGTGCGATCCGCGCCGAAAAGACCGACCTGCGGGCTTTCGAAAACCCGAAACTCAAGAGCGCCGGATTCATTGCCACTGAATATAGGCGATTCCGTGCGGCAGTTGAGCCGCCTCCAGTACCAGCGACACCGAGTTTCGGCCCGGAGCGGCGGCGACTCGCGTGATCAATCGGTCGTACCGATCCAGCACGTGCACTTCGGATCCCCGGGGCGCGGGTATCTCCAGGGCCACATCGCAGGTCGTTTCGAGCCGATAGCGTTCGCCGCCGGTCGATTCGAGGGTCACCCGCATAGGTACGGAAATCACGTCTTCTGCCTGGATGCTGTGGATGGCGATCCGGTCGCCGGTCGCGAAAAGGGAGGCATCCTCGACCGTGAAGGTCCGTTTGTTCTGGAATTCTTTCAGAACCGTTGCCCGGTCCGGGACGTTATCCAGGGAGACAAGACGGCCGTTGAAGTATTCCATTTGCGTTTCCGAAACCAGTTCGCTCGGAAAGGTCGCGGTGACCCGGTTGCTGCCGGCATCGACCGATTCGACGGTGACATAGCCCTTCACCAGCGACTGGTTTTCCATCAAAAGGGTGGTGCTTCCGTTATCGTTTTCGATTCCGCTCAGTTGGTAAATGGCCGGGTGTCCATAGGCACGGGCCGAACCCGGGGGGCGATCGGCGCGGAGCAGCAAGCCCCGAGTCAGCCCGCCCGGTTCAAACGGACGATCCGTTCGGATGCGCACGTGATCCGCGTCGCCGGAAACCTCCGCGGCATGGACGCGGACCTCGTCGGCTCTCGTGCGGATTCGCCACGCTCCGTAGCGCAATTCGGTGCCGGCGTGCAGCATCATGTATGTCGGTACATCGTCCTTCGTTCGGACAAATCCATGTTTCCCGCGGAACGCGCCGCCGTCGAATCCCGCCCGGACGTTTTCGCGGGCGCCCAGAATCGTATCCCGGATTCCGCCGGCGAGGTGGACCCGGAGGGCGGCGACGCTCCTTTCGTTTTCCGTCACGGATATCGGCAGCTTTTCAACCTTTTCGACCGTCCATTCCCCCTCGGGCGCGATCTCGTTCACCGTGGCAAAGCGGCTGCGCAGGGGTTCGCCGGCGCGTGTGGCCCGGCGTCTGGCGATGACCGTCCGCTGGCGGTGGTCGACCTCGAGGACGGGCGTTCTTCCGGTGATCACTTCCATTCCGTCGAAATTGACCGCATGGATCCGTTGCGAGTGGGCCTCGTCGTGCAGGAGCCACGTGGCACGCCAGTCGTCGCCGGTCGCCGCGCGCTTCACATTCCAGATCATTCCGTATCCATTTCCCGGAGGCGGATTCCACCACGACTGTTCCTCCATATCGCCGAGTCCCAGATCCCTCAGCAATCCCGAATAGCCGAGGACGCGTTCGCCCCAGCTCTGGCCGGCCCGATTGAAGGTGGCGCCGCGGAATTCCTCGTTTTCCAGGGCGGCCAGGACCCACACATCGTTGACCGTCTCGGGTTCGACTCCCTCGATCCGGAAGCCGTCGTCGGCCCGGGGAGGCACCAGGTAGGGGGAGTGCCAGGGGTAGTCGTGGGTGCGGCCGCCGACCAGGTGGAAAAGGTCGATAAAGTAAAAGGCGGTGTCGGAAACGTCGACCAGCCAGGCGGTGCGGCGGTAATCCTCCATGGGATCGGTGACCTGCCTCCACATCTCCGGGTTGCGCATCTCCGCCAATTGCACGGGAGGCCGGGGAACATAGGCGGTAATCTCCGCCGCGGGAACGCGCTTGAAGACAATGTACCGCGGTTTGTCCTGGTCGTCGATCCGGTCTTCGTCGACTACGGCCATTTTCTGGGAAATGCTTCGGGAGCCCCATCCGAGATGGTCCGGGTTGCCGAAAACATTGTATCCGTATCGTCCTGACGTCACCATGCCACGGCCGTACAGGATTAGCGCCATCTGATCGTCCTGGGCGTGCGAGGCGCCGATTCCGCCCCGCATAAAAAGCGCGCGCTTGTGTGGCCCCTCGCCGCTTCGAAGCGCGAGAATTCCCTTGCCGGGAAGCAGGGTGGAGCCGGGGAGACTGCCGCCGGTCGCCGCCGGTTGTTTGGGCGCGGGGGGATTCAACCACTGCGTCGCGCCGAAACGTTTCAAATGGGCCCGACGCATGCCCGCCTGTGCCGCCGGGGGCAGGGCGTGGAAGCGTCCGGCGATCTCCTCCTTCCAGTCGTCGCGCTCCGTCATGTGGTAGAAAAATCGCAGGTACGTGGCGCGGTCGTGGGAGAGTCCCGGTTGGACGCCTCCCGGGAGAACGTCGCGGTCCGGTCCTTTATTGCCGTAGTCCGGGTAACGTCCCAGGATCGGCAGTTGGTAAAGCATTTCGACCGCCGCGGCATACCAGCGCGGGTCGCTGCCAAAGTCCAGGCGGAACGGATAGTCGGAGGGCCGGGGAAACCGCGCCGGTTCCGAATACGTTTCGGGGGAGTAGTTCATAAGCAGCGCAATCAACTGGCCGCCATAGCGTCGCCCCAGTTGTCCGTAACTGCCGCTCACTTCGTAGTAATCGCCGTCCCGGTTGATGCAACTGTCGAGAAACGCGAGGGTTGCCTCGATACCGGTTTCGATCTTTTCGGGATCTCCGAGAAGTCGCCCCTTCGCGAGGTAGGCGCCGAATGCCGCGGTGGCGTGGTTCTGGAGGCTGTTGCGGCGTGCGATGTAGTGCGCTTCGAACACGCCGAAATAGTTCTGCAGAATATTCTCCTTTACCGTGATTTCGGGATCTGTCGCCGAGGGTCGGCCGGCGTGGGGTGCGTTGGCCAGCAGATCGAAGGCCAGGACGCTTTCGATCATCCTGACGTTCGCATTGTTTCCCATATAGGCCGTAAACCCGTAGCCCGGTCCGACCCGGTGGGGCCAGTCGACGAGACCGTTGTCATCGGGATGGCGAGAGCGCCAACCGGCGAAATGATCGAGGAGGTGAAGCCCAAGTCGGGCGACCTCTTCGTTTCCTGTCAGCATGTAGGCCACGGCCAGGTCGTCGACCGCTTCGTGAAGCTGCCGGACAACATAGGCGTTCCACACGCCCTTGAAATAATAGCGTCGCCCGGTCTGTGGATCGACCCATCCGTCGCCCGGATCATAGTACGGCTCGCCTTCCTCCTGAATGCCGTAGATGTCGCCGGTATGGGGCGAGCGGACCTCGCCGGGACGATCGAGGCCGCACACGTCACCGGAGCGCCCCCACCTCGGCCAGGCACCACCGGTTTTGGGGTCGCCCGCCAGTCCTATGGCGTGAACGGCGCCGTCTCCCGGGAGAAGTGCTTCAACGCCGGAAATACCCCGTGCGAGCCATTCTTCGGCGGAACCGAGGTACCTGCGCGCGACAGCCTGTCGTCCCCGGGGATCCTCCAGCAGGGTTTTCCGGATTTGCCGGATTTGCTCCTCCCGGTAAACGATCCGGCGCAACGGCACCACCGGATTCTGCTCCGGAGCAGCAATCTCGAGCGCGACCGGTGTTTCCGATCGGCCTGTGGAATCCGAGGTCTCGCGTTGAGAAGCAGCAAGTGTCGGGGCGACGGTCAGGGTCGGGAAGAGTCCGAGGATCGCTCCGGCCAAGAACGCAATTCCCCTGAATTTTTCTGTTGATTGTCTCATAAAGAGAACCGGAGACCCGTGACGGTGTGGCGGGACGGCTCGGAATCCTCCGTCGGCAGGGGGAAAAGGTCAAGGGAGTGAGGGCCTCCGGCGCTCGAAACTGTAACGTTTTGCCGTAGCGCCACGCCGGTGTTTTCCGTGGCGGAAGGTTCTGCCGGGCGGGATGTTGTGGCTGGAGGCAAATGTCCGGAGTGGTTGTGGAATCGCCGGTGCCGGAAACTTGGCGATTGACCTTGGCCCGCGGAAACGGGAAACCGATCCTCGGCACAGGGTGCCGCCGCAACATTCCCTTCCACGGTCTTCCGATGATGATTCCTGCCTGTTTCCGTTCCACCGTATTTCTTTTGCTTTCCGCCTCGCTCTTCGCGGGTGCGGCGCCCGGAACCGTCTATTACCTTTCTTCGGACGGCGACGATTCGCGCCCGGGGGACCGGGATGCGCCGTGGAGGAGTATCGAAAGGGCCAACAGCGAAATGGGGCCGGGTGACACCCTGGTTTTCCTGCCGGGTGAATACGCGGGCACAATCGATCCGGTCCGGGACGGCAGACACGGGGCGCCGATCGTCTTCCGGGCCGAGGAACCCGGTTCGGTCCGGATCGTGCCCGAAGGAAGCCGGCCGCTGATCCGGCTGCGGGGGCGCGGGCATGTGACCTTTGAGAACCTCGTCCTCGACGGCGAATCGGAGGCCGTGTGGGTGGATGCGGTCGACTGCCGGTACCTGGTGTTGAAAAACTGCACCCTGGTGAACGCGGCCCGCCAGATGTTGATCGACCGGTCGTCCGATGTCTGGCTTCTGGACAATGTCTTTGTTTCGAACCGGCCCCGCGGGGATATGGTTCACCTTGTGGATTCGAGCAGGGTCGTCGTGGAGGGCAATTCGTTTGCGAAGAACGGCCACTGTCCGCTGCGGGTTCAGGGGGGCGCCCACATGGTGATAAGATCGAATGTCTTCCGCAACAACTGGGGCCGCAATTACGAGTTCTGGGCGTCGGGACGCCTCCTGATCGAAGGAAACATCATCACCCTCGCCCGGGACAGCGCGGGCTCGGCGGACAGCCGGGCCAAGAATCTCTATGACGACAGCATTTTCCGGTACAACCGGGCCTTCGGAAACCTTCACGTCCCCTTGAACACGGGAAGCTACATCTGGTCGGGAGTGACGCAGACCGGGTTTTATCGGTGGCCGTTTCGCGCCGTGAATTCCCGTTTCTATCACAACACCATCGCGGACAACCTCGGCACCGGGTGGCAGCTCTACGGGATGAACGTCAGCGGCAATGTTTTTCAGAACAATATTTTTTACCGCAACGACTGGCCCGGAAGAGGGGTCCAGGTGCACGTTGCGGACGACTTGAGCAAGGACAACCGGTTCGTCACCAACCTGTTCTCGGGAACCGAACCGGGTACGGAGGTGATCCGCTACGGAAGAAGCACGTTCTGGACGGCGGAGCAGGCCAACCGGGAAACCTTTGAAGTCGGCGGCTTCTGGTCGGAGTTTCTCGGGAATATCGACGCGGATCCCGGATTCCGTGACAGGGCGAACAGGGACTATCGGCTGGGCGAAGGGAGTCCGGCGATCGATTCGGGGACTCCGCTCGCGGTGGCCGTTGGAGAAGGAACCGGGCGTGCCCTGCCCGTCACCGACGGGTACCCGTTTTACGACGGTTTCGGCATAGAGGGAGAGGTCGGCGACCGGATCGCGGTCGGGTCGGAAGAAAACCTGGCCCGGGTCGAACGGGTCGAGCTCAAATACTACCAGCCCGCGCTGTTGCACCTGGATCGCGAGGTTTCCTGGAGCGACGGCATGCCGGTCAGCCTGCCCTGGAGGGGGGACGCGCCCGATATCGGGGCCTACGAATTCGGGCCGGGACATCCCGATCGTATCGTCGCCGTGGCCCGGCCGTCGATCGTAACGGCGGGCGAGCCCGTGTCATTCGGTCTGGATACGCAGGGGGAATCGTTGGAGGGCGTCTTGTGGGATTTCGAGGACGGCTCCTTCGCCCGTACGACAAACCCGGTGCACACCTTCGAGACGCCGGGCGATTACGGAGTGACGGTTCGGGCGACGCTGAACGGGGGACGCCGGGTCGTGGACTCGCTCTTTGTGACGGTCGAAGAGGAAGCGCGAGGGCCCGGAACGGCCTGGGTCAACGTTGATTTCGAGGACGAAACGTTTGGGACGGATTGGGGGTACATGTTCAAGTTCTATCGCGGCCCTCAGACAGGGGTGGAACGGCAGCCGAGATCGGACGGTAATGGCACCTGTATGGCGATTTTTTACGAGGAGGGCCGGGGGAATCAGAATGCCGCTCAGATTGCTCCGGGTCTGTGGGATATTGAAGAAAACCCGATTGTCCGGTTTGACTACAGGATTCCCGAGGGCGTGCCGGTGGCCATCGAAATGACCACCTTCGGCGAGCGCGGGCATCCGGATCGGTTTATCATCGGAGGAACGGCCGATCGCTCCACGCGCGGGGAGGACCTGGACCTCTTTCCCTTGATCGACGACGACCGGTGGCGCACGATGGAGATCGATCTGAGATCGCTGCGGGAACGATTCCCGGACCTGCGGCACCTGCGTCAGTTTCTCTTCTTCACCAATTGGCAGGAGGACGCCGGCCAGATTTTCTGGATGGATAATTTTTCGATAAGTCCCCGGCAACGGCAATGAACCGGTTTCCCGTCACGAACGGCCGGCGGGCCGGAAAACCTCGATCCGTAATTTCATTGTAGATCCAACTCTTCCAGAGAAACGATTGCCAGTTCCGCGTCGTTTTCGTTCCCGCCGTGACGGCCCACGGAGTAGGCGATGTAGAGGTGTCCCTCGTGTTCGAGGGCGTAGGGGTACGCGAGCGGCGTTGGTTCGCCGGAACCGTCCGGTTCGGCAATCCCGTCCCGAATGCGGTGGATTCTGCTGAATACAAGCTCGCCGGGACGGGAGAGGGCGATCGTCAAGGGAAAGCGGTTTGTACCGGCATCGGCCGTGGTCGTGGCGATCAGGTAGTGGTGCCCGGTCGAAAGAGTTCCCGCCCACGGCTGGGAGGTTGTCATCGGGAGATTGGATTTTTGCAGGGGAGTCCAGGTGCGTCCGTAGTCTTCGCTGCGTGCGGCCAGCGCCACGGCTTCGGCCCCGTAGCGGGCGATATTGAGTACGGTGGCACCCTGGACCAGCACAGCCGACTCCCCCCACATTCGTCCGACCCAGTCGCTCGTCGGAATCACGACGAGGTCCCAGGCGGTCAGGTCGTTCCCGTCACTGATCGCGACGGCCGCCGGATTGCCGCCGCCGACGCGCAAGCCGGCCAGGATCCAGTTCCCGTCGTCCATCCGGCGCGGCTCGCCCATCGGCCAGAACCCGTCCTCGACGACAATGCCCCGCGACAGCCATCGCCCGGAAGTTTCGTCGAGAACATAGGCTTCGGTAACAACGTTTTCGCGGCGCCCGGTGAACCGTCCGAAGAAACCCCACAACTCGCCGTCATGGACGAGGTGTACCCCATGACTGACCGCTTCATGTTCGCCCTCGAGTCGGGCGATCGGTTCGACTGCGCTCCAGGTTCTTCCGTCGTCGAAGCTCCAGCTGCCCTGAACCAATTCCCCCGGGGTGTTTTCGAGGCCTTTGTTGTGTCCCCAGCTTGCGAGGAGGCGGCCCTTGTGCCGGGCGAGCGCCACGCCGTGAAGCCAGAGGTAGCCGTCGACGTCGGGTTCCCGCCGTTTGATCGTGTGGAAGGTGACTCCACGGAGCCGCGGTGCCTCGCTCGACTTGGGTACCGGGCGACCGGGATCCCACAGCGCGAACGGTTCGGGCAGACCGCGCGCCGTCGGCGTGGTCACGTCATTTCCGGTTTGCACACGGAGGTCGCGGACCAGGTACCACCGCCCGGCCCGCATGCGCCCGTGGGCCAGGTCGATGGAAGCAAGCGGCATGCCCGTCCGGAACGCGGGAAGCGAGGCGGTCGGTTCCCCGGGCAGTCTGTCGCTTCCAGGGCGTGAGACGAAGAAATCGACGGCGGGACTCCACTGGTCCGCGACGATCCGAAGCCGGTGCCAGACTGGCGCGTCCTGGGAGGGGCTGGGACGAAGCTCGCCGGTGATG